>CBJMQH010000142.1:0-11056 GCA_966431825.1 uncultured Trinickia sp. | reverse complement strand
GGACCGAGACGCTTTCCTTGAAGATGTTGTAGTGGAACAGCACGAAGCAATGGTTCACCTCGGCACCGGCCGTGCGCAGCGCGTTGATGAAGTTGATCTTGCTGCGGCTGTCGGTCGTCAGATCTTCGACGAGCAGCACGCGCGAGCCTTCTTCGAGATGGCCTTCGATCTGCGCATTGCGGCCGAAACCCTTCGGCTTTTTGCGCACGTATTGCATCGGCAGCATCATGCGGTCGGCGATCCAGGCCGCGAACGGGATGCCGGCCGTCTCGCCGCCGGCGACGGCGTCGATCTGCTCGAAGCCGACGTCGCGCAGGATCGTCGTTTCGGCCATTTCCATCAGGGCGCGACGCACGCGCGGATACGAGATCAGCTTGCGGCAGTCGATGTAGACGGGGCTCGCCCAACCGGACGTGAAGATGAACGGCTTGTCGGCGTTGAAGTGCACCGCCTGCACTTCGAGCAGGATCTTGGCGGTCGTATCGGAGATCGTTTGACGATCGTAGCCAGTCATGGGCGAATCCTTGGTTTGAGCGCGGGTGTTGCGAGGCGCGTATTGCGTGATTATTGCGTAACCGTGGATTTTACCCGAGTTGGGGCGCCCGTCGGCACGCTCGCCGGTGATCCGAGCGGCGATTTGGGCGTCGAGCCGGACACCCGGCCGTGTTTTCAAAACCGACAAATGTCCGAGAAGACCGATTTCTCTGTGCAGGGCAACAAAGATTAGGGGGTGTACACTAGCACCCCCCGCAAAACGCTCCCGCGCGGCCGACGCTACCCGCGTGGCCGCGCACGCTGCGCCGAACCGGCGCCAGGAGCGCGACGAGCGCGCTACCGACGCGTCGCCCACGACGGCTGCCGGCCTTAGGCCGACGGACGCGCGGCGACTGCCAGGCGCTCCAGCCGGGTCCAAATTCTTATTCCTCCAGGTCAATCATGGACGAACAACTGAAGCAAAGCGCCCTCGCGTATCACCAGAATCCGAAGCCCGGCAAGATCTCGGTCACGCCGACAAAACCGCTGTCGAACCAGCTCGATCTCTCGCTCGCGTATTCGCCGGGCGTCGCAGCCGCTTGCGAAGCGATCCACGCCGATCCGCTCGACGCGCAGAAGTACACGTCGCGCGGCAATCTCGTCGGCGTCGTGACGAACGGCACGGCCGTGCTGGGCCTCGGCAACATCGGGCCGCTCGCGGCAAAGCCGGTGATGGAAGGCAAGGGTTGCCTCTTCAAGAAGTTTGCCGGTATCGACGTGTTCGACATCGAACTGGCCGAGTCGGACCCGGACAAGCTCGTCGAGGCGATCGCCATGCTCGAGCCGACGCTCGGCGGCATCAACCTCGAAGACATCAAGGCGCCCGAATGCTTCTACATCGAGCAGAAGCTGCGCGAACGGATGAAGATTCCGGTCTTCCACGACGATCAGCACGGCACGGCGATCATCGCCTCGGCTGCGATTCTGAACGGATTGAAAGTCGTCGGTAAGGATCTGTCGAAGGTGAAGCTCGTCTGTTCGGGCGCCGGCGCAGCGGCCATCGCCTGTCTGGACCTGCTCGTGAAGCTCGGTCTCTCGAAGGCCAACGTGCTCGTGGCCGATTCGAAGGGCGTCATCTATGAAGGCCGCGGCAACCTCGATCCCTCGAAGGCGCGCTATGCCGCGAGCACCGACGCGCGCACGCTCGCCGACGCGATCAAGTCGGCCGACGTGTTCCTCGGCTGTTCGAGCGCCGGCGTGCTC
The DNA here is from genome assembly GCA_966431825.1 of uncultured Trinickia sp. Classification (GTDB taxonomy): domain Bacteria; phylum Pseudomonadota; class Gammaproteobacteria; order Burkholderiales; family Burkholderiaceae; genus Trinickia. The sequence goes on along the minus strand of CBJMQH010000142.1, from coordinate 9,319 downwards.
AAGCCCGAGATGGTCAAGGACATGGCCGACCGTCCGCTGATTCTCGCGCTCGCGAACCCGGAGCCGGAAATCCGCCCCGAAGACGCGAAGGCTGCGCGCCCCGACGTCATCATTGCCACGGGCCGCTCGGACTATCCGAACCAGGTCAACAACGTTCTGTGCTTCCCGTTCATCTTCCGTGGCGCGCTCGACGTGGGTGCGACGACGATCACGGAAGAAATGAAGCTCGCCTGCGTGCGTGCGATTGCGGAACTCGCGGAAGAAACCGACCAGGGCGACGAAGTGGCGAAGGCCTATGAAGGCCACTCGCTCGAATTCGGCCCGGAGTATCTGATTCCGAAGCCGTTCGATCCGCGCCTCATCATCAAGATTGCGCCGGCCGTGGCACAGGCCGCTATGGATTCGGGCGTGGCAACGCGTCCGATCCAGGACATGGATGCCTACCGCGAGCAGCTCGGCGCCACGGTCTACCGCACGGGGATGGTCATGCGCCCCGTGTTCGCGACGGCCAAGCAAAAGGCGGCGCGCATCGTGTTCGCCGAGGGCGAGGACGAGCGCGTGCTGCGTGCCGCGCAGTTCGTGCTGACCGAAAAGATCGCCAGGCCGATCGTGATCGGCCGCCCGGCCGTGATCGAGATGCGACTGAAAAAGATGGGTTCGAAGCTGAAAGCCGGTACCGATTTCGAAGTCGTGAATCCGGAAGACGATCCCCGTTATCAGCGCAGCTGGCAGCTGTATCACGAGATCGGTGCGCGCGAGGGCGTGACGCCCGAAATGGCGAAGGCCGCGATGCGCAAGTTCAACACGCTGATCGGCGCGATTCTCGTGCGTCTCGGCGATGCCGACGGCATGATCTGCGGCCTCATCGATACGTACCACGATCACCTGAAGTTCATCGATCAGGTGCTGGGCCGCGCGGAGCAAGCCGAGCACTTCGCCGCGATGAATCTCCTGATGCTGCCGGGCCGCAACCTGTTCATCTGCGATACCTACGTGAACGAGCTGCCGAGCGCCGAGCAACTGGCCGATATGGCGATCCTCGCCGCCCGCGAGATCGAGCGTTTCGGGATCGTGCCGAAGATCGCGCTGCTGTCGAATTCGAATTTCGGCAGCTCGCCTTCGTCGTCGTCGCAACGGATGGCGGCAGCGCGCCGGCTCATCGCGGCACGTGCGCCCGAGCTCGAAGTGGACGGCGAAATGCACGGCGATGCGGCGCTGTCCGAAGCCGTTCGCAAGCAGGCCTTCCCCGGCACGACGCTGACGGGCGAAGCGAACCTGCTCATCATGCCGAACGTCGAAGCGGCGAACATCACCTACAACCTGCTCAAGATGGTGGGCGGTGAAGGCGTGACGGTCGGGCCGTTCCTGCTTGGCGCGGCCAAGCCCGTGCATATCCTGACGCCGGCCGCCACCGTGCGTCGGATCATCAACATGACGGCCGTTGCGGCCGCCAACGTGCAGGCGTCGCGTTAATCGCGGCTGAGCCGGGCCAGGTCCGGCTCGGGCACTGCAGAAAAAAGAGAGGCGGCTAACCCGTAACGGGTTGCCGCCTTTTTGTATTGCGTGCCGTGCTTGCCGCGAGGGCGCTACACAGGCCGCGCGAGCCGAACTGCGCTCGCGCGGCTTTCCACGCGGTGCTGCGAGAAAGTCATGCGGCGTGCCGTGCGGCACCGCCGTCCGGCTGGCGCCATTTTGCGAGCAGGTCGTTCCACTTCACACGGACGGCACGCAGATTGTTTTCCTTCACGTGGCCGTAGCCGCGGATGCCGTCGGGCAAGCTTGCCAGTTCGACCGCGAGCGCGAGGTTTCCAGCGCTAAGCCCGCCGATCAACTCGCGCACGAGCGCTTCGTACTCGCCGATCAGCGCGCGCTCGGTGCGGCGCTCCTCGGTCTTGCCGAACACGTCGAGCGCGGTGCCGCGCAGGAACTTCATCTTCGCGAGCATCCGGAATGCGGGCAGCATCCAGGCACCGTATTGCTTCTTCACGAGGTGGCCCTTCGCGTCCTTCTTCGCGGTCATCGGCGGTGCGAGATGGAAGTTCAGTTTCCACTCGCCCTCGAACTGCGCGTCGAGCTTCTTGAGGAAGGCGGGATCCGTCTGCAACCGCGCGACTTCGTACTCGTCCTTGTACGCCATCAGCTTGTGCAGATTGCGTGCGACGGCCTCGGTCAGCGGTTCTTGCGCTGCATCGCCGTCGAGCTTGCGCTCGGCGGCACGAACCGCCTCCACGAGCGTCTGATAACGCGACGCGTAGCCCGCATTCTGGTACGCGGTCAGGAATTCGACGCGCTTGGCGATCAACGCGTCGACCGCTTTCTTCGTATGAAGTGCGACGACGGTCGCGCTACCCGTCTCTCCGGCCGCGGGCGCGGCGGCCTGCTCGACGCCCGCACGGTCGTGGGCGGCGCGGCGGCCCCATTCGAATGCGGCGAGGTTCTTCTCGATCTGCACGCCGTTCAGTTCGATCGCGCGCACGAGCGAGCGATGCGCGAGCGGCAGCCAGCCGCGCTGCCAGGCGTAGCCGAGCACGAACGGGTTCGTGTAGATGGCGTCGCCGAGCAGGGCGAGGGCAAGGCGGTTCGCGTCCACGAGGTCGACATGCTCGCCCGCTGCCGCACGCACGTCGGCTTCGGTGCTGGCACCCGGGAACGTCCAGTTCGGGTTCTTGATGAAGTCCGCCGTCGGCGTTTTCGCGCTGTTCACGACGACGCGCGTTTCGTCGAACTTCATGCGCGATGTGCATTCATCGCTGGCGGTGACGATCGCATCGCAGCCGATGACGAGGTTGGCTTCGCCCATCGCAATGCGCGTAGCGTGGATGTCGGTCGGCGCGTTGGCGATTTGCACATGGCTCATCACCGCGCCGCCCTTTTGCGCAAGGCCCGTCACGTCGAGTACGGTGACGCCTTTCTGCTCGAGGTGCGCAGCCATGCCGAGCAGCGCGCCGATCGTGACGACGCCGGTGCCCCCGACGCCTGTCACGAGCACGCCGTAGGGGCGCGTGATGGCGGGCAGCGTGGGTTCCGGCACGGCCGGCAGGTCGTTGCTGGCCTTGGCACCTGCGGCTTTAGGCTTGCGCAGCTGGCCGCCTTCCACGGTGACGAAGCTCGGGCAGAAGCCCTTCAGGCACGAAAAGTCCTTGTTGCAGCTCGACTGGTTGATCTGGCGCTTCGTGCCGAACTCGGTTTCGAGCGGTTCGACCGACAGGCAGTTCGATTGCACCGAGCAGTCGCCGCAGCCTTCGCAGACGGCCTCGTTGATGACGACGCGGCGTGCCGGGTCGGGGAACTGGCCCTTCTTGCGGCGACGGCGCTTCTCGGTGGCACAGGTCTGATCGTAGATGAGGATCGATGTGCCTGCGATTTCGCGCAGCTCGCGCTGGATCGTGTCGAGTTCGTCGCGGTGATGGACCGTCACGCCCGGCGCGAGCAGCGTCGTACCGTGATACTTCTGCGGCTCGTCGGTCACGATGACGATCTTCTTGGCCCCCTCGGCCGCGAGCTGATGCGTGATCTGCGGGACGGTCAAGACGCCGTCGACGGGCTGACCGCCTGTCATTGCGACAGCGTCGTTATAGAGAATCTTGTAGGTGATGTTCACCTTGGCGGCGATCGCGGCGCGGATCGCGAGCAGTCCTGAATGGAAGTAGGTACCGTCACCGAGGTTCGCGAACACATGCTTCTCGTTCGTGAACGGCGCCTGTCCGGTCCAGGGCACCCCTTCGCCGCCCATCTGGCTGAACGTGCTCGTGTTGCGGTCCATCCAAACCGTCATGTAGTGGCAGCCGATGCCGGCGACCGCGCGCGAGCCTTCGGGCACGTTCGTCGACGTGTTGTGCGGGCAGCCCGAGCAAAACCACGGTTTGCGCTCGACGGTGACCTTCGGCTTCGCGAGCGCTTTTTCCTTGGCCTCGATGACGGCGATGCGCGCTGCAATGCGCGAGCGCACGTCGGAGGGCAGATCGAATTTGTCGAGTCGCGTCGCAATGGCTTTCGCGATCAATGCGGGCGAGAGCTCGTAGTGGGCCGGCAGCAGCCAGTTGCCCATCGGGACCGACCATTCGCCGCCTGCGCCGTCCTTTTCGTCGAACTTGCCGAAGACGCGTGGGCGCTGGCCGTCGGGCCAGTTGTACAGTTCTTCCTTGATGGCGTATTCGAGGATCTGGCGCTTTTCTTCCACGACGAGGATTTCGTCGAGCCCGCGCGCGAACGCTTGGGCGCCTTGCGCTTCGAGCGGCCAGACGCAGCCGACCTTATAGAGGCGGATGCCGATGCGTGCGCACGTTTCGTCGTCGAGGCCGAGATCGACGAGGGCTTGCCGCACGTCGAGATAGGCTTTGCCGCCCGTGATGATGCCGAAGCGTGCCTGCGGCGAATCGATCTCGATGCGGTCCAGCTTGTTCGCGCGCACATAGGCGAGTGCGGCGTACCACTTGTAGTCGAGCAGCCGTGCTTCCTGCACGAGCGGCGGGTCGGGCCAGCGGATGTTCAGGCCGCCTTCGGGCAGCATGAAATCGGTGGGCAGCACGATCTGCGTGCGGTGCGGGTCGATGTCGACCGATGCCGACGATTCGACGACGTCGGTCACGCATTTCATCGCGACCCAGAGGCCCGAATAGCGGCTCATGGCCCAGCCGTGCAGGCCGAAGTCGAGGTATTCCTGGACGTTCGACGGGAACAGCACGGGCAGCCCGCAGGCCTTGAAGATGTGTTCCGACTGATGGGCGAGCGTGGACGATTTGCAGGCATGGTCGTCGCCGGCCAGCACGAGCACGCCGCCGTGACGCGACGAGCCGGCCGAATTGCCGTGCTTGAAGACGTCGCCGGAACGATCGACGCCGGGACCCTTGCCGTACCACATCGCGTAGACGCCGTCGTACTTGGCGCCCGGATAGAGGTTGACTTGCTGCGTGCCCCAGACCGCCGTGGCGGCGAGGTCTTCGTTGATGCCGGGCTGGAAGACGACGGCATTCGAGGCCAGGTGCTGCTTCGCTTTCCAGAGTGCGAGATCGAGGCCGCCGAGCGGTGAGCCGCGATAGCCCGAGATGAAGCCGGCCGTATTGAGGCCGGCGGCGGTGTCCCGCGCTTTCTGCAACATCGGCAGGCGCACGAGCGCCTGGATGCCGCTCATGTAGGCGCGACCGCGCTCCAGCGTGTATTTGTCGTCGAGCGTGACGGACGATAGCGCAGCTTCCAGCGACGCGCGCTGACCTGCGTCTAACGGGGCATTCATTATAAGGACTCCTCCACCCGGGATTTGGGATCACCAAAACGTCTCGGCTTGCGGCATCTTGTGGATGCGTCGGCCGGGGCCGCCATATTGACGGTTTTCAGCCGATGGTAGCACTGGGAGAAACCCGCCGCATGTTGCCAAAAAAAGCGTGCTAGGCGCCCGTTCCGGGGAGCCTCGTATCGATCTGTAACGACCGTAACCTGTTGTTCGTATGAGGGAACCGGACGCGCTGCTCGCGTCTAACCTTTGCTCGCGTCATGGCGAGCCGATGTCGGCCAATCGCATCCGCGCAGTCGATGCAGTTGAATTACGAAGGAGCAAAGATGGATAAACGACACGTCCAGACGTTTTTGATGGTTTCCGCCGCGTTTTTTGCGATGAATTTACCGGCGAGGTCGGCCAGTGCCGACACGCTCGCTGCTGGCGGCGCGCACTCGACCCTGCGCACCGCGGCACGCACCGCAACGGTGCCGGGTGAGAGCGAGCGCGCTGCGCCCGCCGACGTATTACGGGCACGGCGTTGACGCGACGTGCCCGTACTGAAGGGCGAGGCGAGCGAACTCTCATCGCGCGCGTCGGCCCGGTTTCCTCGCAGTAAGCAGTTGTCGTAATCCGGTAGTTTGTTCAGTAGGACCCTCGACTCACACGGCGGAAGCGCGTTACGACGCGCTCCGCCGTTTTTTTTGGCGCAAGCGCGTTACCCCGCATTCCGCCGTTCTCCGTGTCGAGCTTCAGGCTTTGTCCTGCACGACGCCGCGCCGGATCTGGTCGAGCTCGATCGATTCGAACAGGGCCTTGAAATTGCCTTCGCCGAAGCCTTGGTTGCCCTTGCGCTGGATGATCTCGAAGAAGATCGGCCCGATCTGATTTTCGGTGAAGATCTGGAGCAGCAGGTCGTCGCGCGCGCCGTCGATGAGAATCTTGCGTTTGCGCAGTTCGTCGAGCGGCTCGCCATGGTTCGGGACCCGGCGGTCGACGAGTTCGTAATAGGTATCGATCGTATCGAGCAGCGTGATCCCGCTCGCTCGCAAGCCGTCGACGGTGTCGTAGATGTCGTTCGAGCCGAGCGCGATGTGCTGGATACCCTCGCCGTGGTAGGCGTCGAGATATTCCTGGATCTGGCCCGGCGTGTCGGAACCCTCTTCGTTGATCGGAATGCGGATTTTGCCGCAGGGCGACGTCATGGCTTTGGACTTCACGCCCGTGACTTTGCCTTCGATGTCGAAGTAGCGCACTTCGCGGAAGTTGAAGAGTCGCTCGTAGAACGACGCCCATTCCTGCATGCGGCCGCGGTGCACGTTATGCGTCAGGTGATCGATATAGGTGAGCCCGTGGCCGACCGGGTTCGGATTGGCGCCTTCGATGGGCACGAAGTCTACGTCGTAGATGTCGATGTCGCCGACGCTGCCCGGGGCCGCGCCGTTCTTGCCGCGCCACCGATCGACGAAATAGATGAGCGAATCGCCGATGCCCTTGATCGCCGGGATATTGAGCTCCATCGGGCCGGTCTTGTTGTCGAAGCCCCAGGCGCCCAGGTCGAGCGCGCGCCGATAGGCCGCCCCGGCGTCCTGCACGCGGAAGGCGATTGCGCAGATCGACGGGCCGTGCAGACGGGCGAAGCGCTGGGCGAACGAATCGGCTTCGGCATTGACGATGAAATTGATCGTGCCTTGGCGGTACAGGGTCACGTCTTTATGACGATGGCGCGCAACGGCTGTGAAGCCCATGCGTTCGAACAGCTTGCCGAGCGCCTTGGGGTCGGGCGCGGTGTACTCGATGAATTCGAAGCCGTCGGTGCCGACGGGGTTGTCCCACGGTTGAAACTGCATCGTCTGTCTCCGTTGTCGATCATGGCAGCCGGGCCTGCGCGCGTTCGCGTTGCGATCATTCGCCGCAGTACCGGCTCGCGATAATCGCAAGTGTATAGCTGGAGATTGGGCAAGAACTTGCGAAGTTAATCGCCGTTGCTTAGGATTGCGCAACTTCCTGCCAATCGGTGCGGAAACGAGGTGAGAAAATGGCCGAAATCGAATTGGACGCCGTCGACAGGCGGATTCTGGCAATCCTGCAAGAGAACGGACGCGCGTCGAATCAGGAGATCGCCGAGCGTGTGAATCTGTCGCCCAGCCCGTGCTTGCGGCGTATCCGGCGGCTCGAGGAAAGCGGCGTGATCCGTGGCTACGTTGCGCTGTTGGATGCGCAAAAGCTGGGGCTCGGGCTGCTCGCCTATGTGAATGTGCGTCTGGAGAAGCGCGGCGGCGCGACCGGACACGCCGGTACGACGCACGCCGAGCTTTTTCGCGCTGCGGTCCAGTCGTGGCCCGAGGTCGTCGCGTGTCACGCCATGACGGGCGAGATGGACTATCTGTTGCGCGTACAGGTGAAGGACATGGTGCACTTTTCGCGATTCGTGCAGGAACAGCTGCTGCACCACCCGTCCGTGGTGGACGTGAAGACGAGCTTCGCGCTCGAATCGTTCAAGGAAACGACGGCCCTGCCCATACTCTGAGCCGCCGCGCCCGGTGCTACGCCGTTGCGTCGGCCGGTATGAGGGCTTCGATGAACCGCGCCGCGCTGCGCGCCTGCCGTTTGATCGCGTAGTCGAAAACGGCGGCTTGCTCCTGCAGCATTTCGCTGATGATGCTTGTCTGGTCGGCCGGCGGCAGCGTCAGGTAGGCATCCGCACTCCCGTATTCGTAGGCGATCCGCATGCCGGCCTTCTTGGCGATGTGCATCATCGTCGTATTGCGCGAGAGGCAGTACATATAGAGCGTCGTCACCCGCGTGTTGCGGCTCCGGATGGCGGCGCGTTCGAACAGCTTGGAACCGATCCCCATGCCGCGCGCGCATTCGAGCACCGACACGCCGAATTCCGCGGTACGGTTTTCCCCGTCGGCCGGGAGATAAGCAAGATGTCCCACCCCGACGAGTTCGAGACGCTCGTCATAGACGCCGAAGACACAGTCGCGCGTGAAGTCGATCATGCGCACGTAGTTTTCGATGACATGGTCAGGCGCTGCCTGGCCGAACCGCAGCAGGCGGTCTTCCTCGCCGAGCGCGAGAAAATGAGCGAGCAGCGGCGCGCGGTCGTTGGAAGTCAGTTCGCGCACGAGAATGGGGCCGTGCACGCGCGTCTGCGGCTCGCGACCGTCATGCAGGGTCGGTGCGGCGGAGCGGGTTCGGTGGGGCGTTTTCATCGTGGGGACCTCCTGTCTTCATGCGTCTTGCATCGTGCTGCGACGCAATGCGATCTTAGCCGAAACGCATATTTGAGACTAGGGAAAACCCGTATTCGATGTCGAGGTGCGACTCTATTTGTACTGAAATTCCACTATAAGTGGCTGATTTTTATGGATTGTTGGCCTGTTGCGTTCGCGCAAATGCTGCCCCCCTCGCTGACCGAGGGCAGGCGCGATTTATGCTGCGACGCGATGTTACATCTTACGAATGGGATTGCAGTCCCTGTTCGAGCAGATCGATCACCTGATCGGCAAAGTTGCGATAGGTGAGTCTGCCGCCCGGTTTGAGCCAGGTGAAAGTCCAGTTGATCATGCCGAAGACCATCATGGTCAGCGCGGTCTGATTGTCTTTCGTGACTCGTCCCGGGTAGGCGCGTGCGAGCTGGCGGGCGAACGCGGCCACGATGTCGCGCTGGCGGTCCAGCACGACGGTGCGCTGTGTGTCCTCGAGATATTTGACGTCGTTGAGCAGCGCGACATGTCGGCTGTGCGACGTTTCGTACTCGCTGAGGAATGCGCGTACCAGTTCGGCGAATGCCTCGCGCTCGCTGAGCCCGCGGCGCTGGCTCGCGCCTTCCACTTCCGCAATGATCAGCATGAGCCGCTTCGTGTAGCGATCGAGCAGATCGAAGAGGATCGCTTCCTTGCTCTCGTAGTAGTGGTACAGGCGGGCCTTCGAGGTGCCGCTTGCCGCCGCGAGGTCGGCCATCGACGTGCTCGGGTAGCTGGTCTGCGCGAATTTGGTCGCCGCGAGTTCGAGACCCTGTTCGCGCTGAATTTCGTGGTCGGGTGCTCGTGTACGGACCATGACGGGGTCGATAGGCGCGGTCGGCCGGTTTGGCCGAGT
>CBJMQH010000141.1:0-11068 GCA_966431825.1 uncultured Trinickia sp. | reverse complement strand
CACGGGTACCTCGTTCATCGCGCCGTCTCGTGAATGTTCATGGGTTCGATGGCACCGGGATGGGAACGAAACATGCTGCTCGGCTGATGTTCCCCCCAATCGTCGCTGCCGCATGAAAAGACCGGGCACTTCCCATGCCACGCGCCGCGGCCCAACACCGTGGACTCACCGCATCGCATTAGCCAGGCTAGCGAAGCGGTGCGCCATGCTTGCCGCCGGCTGCGCAGCCACCCTCGCGCGGGCGACTCAAGAGCACGATGCGCTCGCGCCTGCCGGAGTGCAAGCAGCTCATATTGCGCGTCTTTGGAACTTGACGCTCATCGTGACCGGCGCGGTGTTTGCCGCGGTACTTCTGGCCGTCCTGGTCGCACTTGCGCGCCGCCGCGTCGATGCGCCGGCAGTGCCCGACCTATCGGCCAATACACGTCCGGAACGTGGCCCGCGACGCGCCGTCATCGCGGCGAGCGCGGTCTCTGTCCTGCTGCTCGTCGGCCTGACTGTGGCCGATGCACTGACCGACCGCGCGCTCTCGAAGCTGCACGTCGCTCACGCGCTGCATATCCAGCTCACCGGGTGGCAGTGGTGGTGGCAGGCAAACTACGCACCCGAAGACGGCGCTCCGGGTTTCGCCGTTGCGAACGAACTGCATGTCCCTGTCGGCCGGCCCGTGATCGTCTCGCTGGCGGCCGGCGACGTCATCCACAGTTTTTGGGTGCCGAATCTGCACGGCAAAAAGGACTTGCTGCCAGGCATCGGTTCGACGATCGAATTCCGCGCGGACCGGCCCGGCACTTACCGCGGCCAATGCGCGGAATTCTGCGGCACCGAGCATGCGCTAATGGCAATGACTGTCGTGGCCGAGTCTCCCGAGCGCTATGCCGCATGGGCAGCCGCGCAGCGCCTGCCCGCGGCCGCCTCCGCCGACGCGCTCTCCGCGCGCGGGCGTGCGATCTTCGAGGCATCGTCATGTGCGAACTGCCATACCGTGCGTGGCACCGATGCACACGGCATGCTCGCGCCCGATCTCACGCATCTGATGAGCCGCCGCACATTGGCCGCGGGCGCGCTCGACAACGACCCGACCAACCTTGCCGCCTGGATCCGCAATCCGAAAGCCGCCAAACCCGGAACGACGATGCCCGCCAGCTCTTTGCCGCCCCCCGACATTCAGGCGCTCGTCGCCTGGCTCATCACCCTCAAATGACGATGGAGCACACCGGCCCCGAGTTCTCGAGCCGCGACGCGCACCGCGTCGACGGCCCCGATGCCCCCGAGTCGACGCGGCTCGCGCTTGCACGCACGTGGCGCGATCCGGCCGGCATCGTCGGCATGCTCGCCGCGGTCAATCACAAGACGATCGCGCGCCGCTTCGTCGTCACGACGTTCGCATTTTTCGCGCTGGCGGGCATGCTTGCGCTCGCGATGCGCCTGCAGTTGGCACGGCCGGGCCTGCACCTCGTCGGCCCCGACATGTACGACACGCTTTTCACGATGCACGGCACCACGATGATGTTTCTCTTCGGCGTACCGGTCATGCAGGCCGTCGCCATCTATCTGATCCCGCTGATGGTCGGTGCGCGCAGCATCGCTTTTCCACGCATGAATGCCTATGCCTACTGGATATTCCTGTTTGGCGGACTGACGCTCTACGTGGCGTTCGTGCTCGGCGCCGGCCCGCGCGCGGGCTGGTTCAGCTACGTCCCGCTCGCCGGCCCCGACTATTCCTCCGGCAAGGGCACCGATATCTGGGCGCAGATGATCACGTTCACGGAGCTTTCCTCGCTACTCGAAGCCGTCGTCCTGATTACGACGATCCTCAAGATGCGGGCACCGGGGATGTCGCTCAACCGGATGCCGCTTTTCGCGTGGGCAACGCTCGTCACTCAGTTCATGGTCATTTTCGCCATGCCCGCCGTGATGCTCGCGAGCACCGCGCTGATCCTCGACCGGCTCGTCGGTACGCAGTTCTTCAATCCCTCGCTCGGCGGCGATGTCCTGCTCTGGCAACACCTGTTCTGGTTCTTCGGCCACCCCGAAGTCTATTTGATCTTCATCCCGGCACTCGGCTTCATTTCGTCGATCCTGCCGACCTTCGCGCGGCGGCCGATGTTCGGCTACACCGCGATCGTCCTCGCGCTGATCGCAACGACCTTTCTTGCTTTCGGGCTATGGGTTCACCACATGTTCGCCACCAGCGTGCCACAGCTCGGCAAAAGCTTTTTCACTGCCGCAAGCGTGATGATCGCGCTCCCGTCCGGCCTCCAGATCTATTGCTGGATCGCGACGCTCGTCACCGGCCGCCTCAACGTCAAAACACCGCTGCTTTTCGTGCTGGCGTTCTTCTTCATTCTCGTGCTGGGCGGTATGACAGGCGTCATGCTCGGCTCCGTCTCGCTCGATCTGCAATTGCACGACACGTATTTCGTCGTCGCGCATCTACACTATGTGCTCATCGGCGGTGCCGTCTTCCCGCTCTTCGCCGCCGTTCATTACTGGTTCCCGAAAGTCACCGGGCGCATGCTCGACGAGCGGCTCGGACGCTGGCAGTTCTGGCTTTTCTTCATCGGCTTCAACGTCACGTTCTTTCCGATGCATTGGCTGGGCCTCGCCGGCATGCCGCGCCGCGTCTGGACTTATCCGGCCGGCATGGGCTGGTCCGCGATGAACCTGATTTCGACCATCGGCGCGTGGACCATCGCCATCAGCGTTCTGCTTTTCGTGTTCAACGTTTGGCGCAGCCTGCGGCGCGGGGCAAGCGCGGGCCCGAATCCCTGGGGTGGCGGCACGCTCGAGTGGGCCATGCCAAGCCCGCCGCCGCCGCATAACTTCGACACGCTGCCGGTCGTGCACGGCCGCCATCCGCTCTGGGATCCGCCAGCGCTTCCCGCGCATGTCAGCGGCCTCGCCGTGGAGGCCCGCGAGGTCCTCCTGACGACAGTGCTCGATGCACGCCCGGACCTCCGCTCGCTTTTCCCCACCCCTTCGATCTGGCCTTTCGTCAGTGCCGTCCTGACGACCGTGCTCTTCATCGGTTCGATCTTTACGCCGTGGGCCGTGGTATGGGGTTCGGTGCCGGTCGTCGTAGCGCTGACCGCATGGTTCTGGCCGACGCGGCGCCATCACGCGCAGGTCATGGCACTGGAGCGCAAGCCATGAGCACCGGCGACACCGCTTCGCGCGGCGGGGACGATTCGCTCGATGTCCGCGATCTGCCCAGCTTCGGCTTCAGCCATCGCAGCGCGATGTGGTGGGCGACGGCCGGACTCATGTTGATCGAGGGAACCGCATTCGCGATTGCGATCGCGATGTATTTCTATCTGCGCGATATCAACGCTTCGTGGCCGCTCGACGCACCGCCGCCCGAGATGCGCTGGGGCACGGCGAACCTTGCGATTCTCATCGCGAGCCTCGTGCCCAACGAGTTTGCGAAGCGCGCGGCGCAGCGTCTCGATCAGCAACGCTGCAGGCTCTGGTTGACGATATGCCTCGCGTTCTCACTGGCCTTTCTCGCGGTGCGCGGCCTCGAATTCGCGGCGCTCAATGTGAAGTGGTACGCGAATGCGTACGGCTCGGTCGTGTGGTTTCTGCTCGGCCTGCATACGACGCACCTCATCACCGATACGATCGATACGGCCGTGCTCGACGTGCTGCTTTTTACCGGGCCGCTCGAAGGTCGACGATTCGTCGATGTCAGCGAGAACGCGGTCTATTGGTATTTCGTCGTGCTGAGCTGGCTACCGATTTACGCCGTCGTCTATCTGGCGCCGCGAGCGCTGTTTTGACGTTTGATGTTTGACGTTTGACGTTTGACGAGTTTACGACGCTACGAATGAAAGGACCTGTTTCATGAACGCGATGAAAACCTGGTTCGCGCTGCTGGCGGTACCCGCCCTGGTACTCGCGACGCAAAGCGCCGACTATGCGCTCGTCCACTACGCCTGTGCGTGGCATACCCGGGCGCCGCTGAATGCGGTGAGCGGCGTCGCGTTCGCTGTCTCGATTGCGGCGACCGTGCTCGCCTATCGTCGATGGCGCCAGACATCCATGCTGTTTCCGGCAAGCTACGATTCCCGCGACGCGCGCGCCGCCTGTCTCGCATTTGCCGCGATGGCCGTCGGCGCATTCGGTACGCTCGTCCAGCTGACAATGTGGTTCCCACAATGGCTGCTCAGCGCCTGTCTTTGACCATGCGCCCCAAGGCTATCCCCTCTGCCCCGGCAGCAGCGATGCTCTTCACGGCGTGCTTTGCCGCACCGGCATCCGCGCACACGTCGGCAGCGGCGGCGTCCGGCGCGCCGGTGTTCGGCTGGTCATTCGACTCATGGGTGATCGCCTTGCTTGCGCTGAGCCTCGCGGCCTATCTTGCGGGCTTCGTTCGCCTGAGACGACGCTCGCACCTCGGACGCGGCGTGCGCAATGTCCATCTGACATCATTCGCAGCGGGATGGATCGCACTCGCCGCTGTGCTCGTTTCGCCGCTCGACACGTCGAGCGCCGCGCTGTTCTCGGCGCACATGGTGCAGCACGAAGCGAGGATGATCGTCGCCGCACCGCTTCTCGTGGCAGGCCGCCCGCTCGGCGCCTGGATATGGGCGCTGCCCCGACGCGCCCGCACGGCACTGGGCCGCGTATTTCGCACGCGGGCCTGGTCCGTGACATGGAGGGCGCTCGTCGCGCCCTTGGCGGCCTGGCTTCTCCACGCCGCGGCGCTTTGGGTCTGGCATGCGCCGCCACTCTTCGAAGACGCGCTCGCCCATCCCGCCATTCATACGTTGCAGCATGCGAGCTTCCTGGGGACTGCGCTGATCTTCTGGTGGTCGATTCTCGGCGAGGGCGCGGCACGGCGCGAGTCGGGCCATGCGATGCTTTCGCTCTTCACGACAATGGTGCACACCGGTGCGCTTGGCGCGCTCATCACGTTGTCGCCGGGCGTCTGGTATCCCTCCTATGTCGAATCGACGAGCGCGCTCGGCATGGACCCGCTCCGTGACCAGCAGCTCGGCGGACTCGTCATGTGGGTACCCGCATCGCTCGCCTATCTGATCGGCGCGCTGATTGTCGCGGGCCGATGGTTGATTCGCGAACGCGAGCCGCTCGCATGGAACGCCACGCCGCCAAACCCGGCTCGCGAGCCCGACGCCGCGGCGCCGCTCGAGGGACCCACGCGATGAAGGCGTCCCTGGCCCTGCGGTTGCTGCTACTGACGCTGCCAGCCATCGTCGCCATTGCGATGGGCAACGCCGGACGCGAACGCGCACAGGCCTCGCCCAATCACGCAAAGCAGGCCGTCCCTGCCCGGGCGGTCGATGCCTCTTCCGGCGCGAACGACGTCCTGCTCGAACGCGGCGCCTACATCGCAAAGGCCGCTGACTGCGCGGGATGCCATACGGCACCTGGAGGTGGGGCACCCTACGCGGGCGGGCTCGGCATGGGTTCGCCCTTCGGCACCATCGTGACCAGCAATATCACGCCCGATCCGCGCTACGGCATCGGCCGCTATAGCTACGACGATTTCGCGAAGGCGCTGCGTGAAGGCGTCGCCCGCGGTGGCAAGCGACTCTATCCGGCGATGCCCTACACCGCTTTTTCGAAAATCAGCGATGAAGACTTGCACGCGCTTTATGCATTCATGATGCGGCGCGTGCCCGCGGTGCCGAAACCGACACCTCCTTCCGACGTCGCATTTCCTTTCAATCAGCGCTGGGCGTTGCGCTTCTGGCAGTGGGCATTCATGCCGAAGAACGATGTCGTTCGGCCGTCCGGACCCGATGCGCAATGGCGTCGCGGCGCCTATCTCGTTCAAGCGCTCGGCCACTGCGGCGCATGCCACACGCCGCGCGGCTTCGCCTACGAGGAGCGCGGCTATGACGAATCGGCGCCGCGCTTTCTGACTGGCGGGATCAACGACCATTGGTTCGCGCCCAATCTGACGGGCGACGCGGGCTCCGGTCTGGGCCGTTTGAGCGAGGCCGATATCGCACGCTTTCTGAAGACAGGCCATGCCGCGGGCATCGTTGCCTACGGCAGCATGGTCGAACAAATCGAAGACAGCACGCAATATTTGAGCGATGGCGATCTGCTCGCGATTGCCCACTACTTGAAATCCCTGCCGCCGCGCGAGCCCTCCGGTACCTTTGCACCGCAAAATGCATCGACGCAGCCCAGCGCAAACGGTAATCGCGTAGCTGACGATCAGTCGCTCGGCATCATCGTCTATCGGTCGTTCTGCACGCGCTGCCATGGGCTCGACGGCAAGGGCGTTGCCAATGTCTTCCCGGCGCTTGCGGGTAATCCGTCGGTGCTCACGAAAGACACGACATCGCTGATTCGTCTGCTCGTCGAAGGCGGCAATAGCCCCGCCACGATGTCAGGGCCGCCGCGCCAGCGGATGCCCGCGTTTGCCGGCACGCTCGTCGATGCGCAAATGGGCCAAGTGCTGACCTACATTCGCAGCGCATGGGGCAACGACGCGCAACCGATCAGCGGCAACGACGTCAGCGCGCTGCGTCAACGGCTGCATCAATGAAGCGCGCCGGTTTGCCCCCGGCGCGCCGCTGGAGCCTGTCGATGTCGATCACAGGCTTAGGCTAGGGCTGGCGCTGACCGCCCTGATGACGCGGCATCTTCTGTTGATTCTGTTGTTGCTGCGGCTGCTGGTGGTCGCCGCGATCATGCTGCTTGCGCGGATTGGTCGGCGCGGCCTGGCTGGGTTTTTGCGATGTCATCTCGCCCTCCGGTGCGTTGAAGAAATCTCGTGAGACTCGCGTATCACAGTGCCGCAACGCACGTTCCCGCTCATCCGCGAGACAGCTCCGCGTTGCGTCCCCCAAAGCTCACACGAGCGCATCCTTCATCCGGTGATAGAGCATACCCAGCACGAGCGCCGGCGTGCGCAGGCGTTTTCCCCCGGGGAATGCGCGATGCCGGATTCGCGTGAATACGTCGAACCGTTCCGCTTGGCCGGCGATCGCCTCCGCCACGAGTTTGCCAGCCATGCCCGACATCGCCAGGCCGTGTCCGGAAAAGCCTTGCAGGTAGTAGACGTTGTTGCCGATACGCCCGAAATCGGGGGCGCGATTCATGCTGATATCGACGAAGCCGCCCCATGCGTGCGTAATGTTCACATCGCGCAGCTGCGGGAAAACAGCCAACATCCGCTCGCGCATGCGTTGAATCAGACGGCGCGGCGTCGCACCGCTGTAACTTTCGCCTGCGCCGAACAGCAACCGGTTGCCGGCGCCGATGCGGAAATAATCGAGCGCGAAATTATTATCGGAGACCGCGGGACGACTGGGCATGAGCATCTCGGCACGCTCCGCCGACATCGGCTCCGTCGCGATCATGTATGTGCCCACGGGCATGATGCGTGCGCTGACTTGCGGCACGAGTGCAGTGCCATATTCGTCCAGATAGACATTCCCGGCGAGGACGACGAACTTGCAGACGATGTCGCCTTGCGCCGTTCCGACCGCGACTCGAGGCCCGTATCGCACGACGGAGGCCGCCGAATTCTCGTAGATGCGCACGCCAAGCGACCGAGCTGCCGCGGCAAGCCCGAGACAATATTTGAGCGGGTGCAGGTGACCCGAACGCGCATCGTAGACACCGGCAAGAAAGCGTTCGCTTGCAATCCATTCGCCGATCTTGTCTTCGCCGACCCACTCGAGCGGATATGCGTAACGATCCCCAACGCCTCGCATCCATTTCTCGAGTTCGCCGACCTTGCGTGCGCGCGTGGCAAGCGTCAGATATCCGGGCGTATATTCGCAATCGATGCCGTACCGGCCGATCCGGTCGGCGAGCAACCTCAGACCCTCGACGGAAACATCCCAGGCGCGGCGCGCGTCTTCGAGCGAGAGCTGTCTCTCGATGGCGCGTTCTCCATCCGCCCCGAACCCAACGATGACCTGGCCGCCATTGCGGCCCGATGCGCCCCAGCCGATCCGCTGCGCTTCCAGTACCACGACGGAATAGCCCCGCGCAGCAAGCTCGAGCGCAGCCGACAGCCCCGCATAGCCCGCGCCCACGACACAGACATCCGCTCGTTCGCGCCCGCTCAGAGGCGGATGCGGCCGCGAACGCGTAACGCTCGCCTCGTAATAGGACTTCTCGGTGATACCCGGTTCTTTCTCGAGCAGCATGGCCTCTCCTCGTCGAATGGGCCGCCCATCCTACGCGCGGGTGACGCGTTGCCACCGATTGCAGTCGTCTTTTCAGCGTGTCGATATCCGCAATTCAGCCTCGCGTAGCGTGCAGCGCGAAACCGCGGGGAGCAAGCAGCGTGGCGTCCACGCCAACGCGCAGGGAGCCGGGCGCGACCCGTGGTATCTTCGGGTTCGCCCGGCATTCGGCAGTCCTGATCGAGGGGTGTATGTGCCCTATCTGACAGGGCCCAAACCAGAGGGCTACGCCGCAACCTACGCCGACTCAGTTTGACATTGACTCCGACCTGGAACGGACAGTGGATCTTCCCGATAAGAGTCGCTTGTGAAGGTGGCTTGCGATCACCTCTTTCAAGGCTCGGTCGACAGATCGATTGTTTCACTACTAGATTTGACCGCTGGATATTTAGCCTCGGAAAGATCTGCCAACTTCTGTGCATCAAGTACGTAGCTCGAAAAGGTCAACTCCATGTCACCAAATGCAAGTGTCCTGTTCAGTGTTCGCATGCTCTCCATGAAGTCTGCAACGGTCGTCTTGCCGTCTATATGCTCGCAGAGGTCAGTAACCGAAAAATTTCCGCTCTGCCACAAACGACGCGTCACGTCTCCGATAACGATGTAGCCTCTCCGAAGAACGTTCAGGAGTTCATGTAGCTGCCTGACAGGATGACCCTCGCAATCGTAGCCATTGAATACGCGATTTCCGATAGCGATACATGTGTGAACACTGTCCGTTGCGTCGACCTTCCATGCAAGTTTGTCGAATACACGTCGTTGGTTTGCGTGATCTAAAAGCCACGCCTTTCGCTTAGTCAACTGATCCGCCGCATGCGTAACATGATCGTAGCTTGTACGCATCTCGTAGACGTTGCAAGGATGAAACGAGTTCTTGCACTCGAAAAGGAATAGATGCCCGTCGCGGTACGCCAAAATATCAACCTCGAGCTTGTTGTTTTTAGTACCGGTGTCGACCTCTTCCTCGACGAGAAAGCCGGCCTGATGCAACGCATCCCTAAGAGCAATTTGCATCGGGTCGCCGTCTTCCCTGTTCCGCATTGTCAGGCGCTCGGCGGAGTGACATAGAATGTTTCGCACAAGGTTTGATGCGGAGAGCACGGTCAAGGACAGGACGTACGACTCACCGGCAACGATAAGCGGTGTATATTGAAGGTCGACATACTCGGACGAGAGATTGCACGTTAACCCCCACCGGACTCAGCAGGCGAGATCGTTACTCTTTTGTCCCCTTGAGGCTGCACGACTAACGCGCGGTGCCAGCGAATTCGTTCATCAAACGACGCGAGGTTTACACACGCATTGGCCGGCACGCAACTGTCTCTCGCGCATCAAAGCATGCCGTGCGATTTCGCGTAGTCGCGTAACGCATCATTCATGCGCGTCTGCCAACCTTCGCCCTGTGCCTTATATGCATCGACCACATCGGGATCGATACGCAGTTTCAGCGGCGTCTTGGGATTCGCGGACTTGGGCCGACCACGCGGTTTGACCATTTTGGCAGCCGCTTCCGTCCCGAACAGTTCGGGAAGCACTTCTTCAGCCGGCCGAGCACGATCAAACTCGGCTTCGCCCCAAGCCGGGTTATCGTCTACCTGGCTACTCACTTTTCGCTTGCTCATATCGTTTCACCTCGCGTGGGTTTGCCTTGCGCAAGCTGATGACATGCACCTTGCCATTGCGCGGCGTGAACACCAGCATATGCAACCGATCAGCGATATATCCGAGAGCCTGAAACCGCCGCTCCGGATACTCCTTGCGGAGATCTTCGACGATCAGTGCTCCCGCCATTTCGAAGTCGCGAGCCGTCTCGAACGACAGCCCACGCTCTGCAATGTTCGTTTCGTTCTTCTTCGGGTCGTATGCGACGTCCATGCGAATAATTGTACCCCCACAAAATAAGATGTCAATGATTATTTGTACCCCCAATAAACAGGGGCGGCAGCAAGCTCGAGCGGCAGCGATCGCAATCGCCGCGTGAATTGCTCCTCGGTTCGCGCATCCATCTGTTCGAGCACGGCATGCAACCATTCGAAGCGCAAAGCCCAACGGCGCCGGTACACATCGAGCGACACGCCAAGCGCCACTGCACGGCGAGCATCGCTGACTGGTTCCTTGCCCGAACCGTTGCAGTGATCGCCAAGGTGGGGCGCCTCCGCAAGCGGTGCCTCATCGTCCCCCAACCGCTGGCCGACCCTCCATCGTCATCGGCACAGATGAGCAAGTGGAAGTCGGGAGAGGCATCGCGCATCGTCGTGCTGTACCATATTGGCCGTTGGCTGCTTCGCTTCTCGCTTGCGTGGGACAGCGTCGCCTCCACCGTCGTGAATGGCGCGCAGATGCTCCCACTCAATAGCGGCAGCAGGGAAGAGACGTCGAGGGCCATTCGCCGATTTTGATTTGACGCATGCGCGCGTCGATAGGCGACTTGAATCGGTACACCCAACTGCGGCGGCTCGCGCTTGCTTCCAAGCGGAGGCATGGATAGCCGTCGATGGTCATATGGGTGCCAAGCGAAAGTTGCTTTGCTGCTCGCGCGTCAAGCCACATCAATTTCCTCGTCGTAGGTTTCCGCAAATGCCCAATGCGCTGCGGCGTAGGTTGATGTTAACCAGGGGCAGGAGACCTCCGCTGACAACGGTAATTTTGTAAGACGTTGAGAGACGGGGGGCATTCGATATCAGGTGCGCCTCAATGGACGGAAGAGCTTGATGGATAAGGATTCCCAGGAAATTCCAGCGGTAGAACAGCGACTTACGCAGATGCCGTGAGCAGTCGTACACTCCCTTCCATGATCGATTAGCGCATGCTGCGCCAGGCATATCGATAGACCTCCGCAAGCCTCAAAGGCCACTTTTTCGATGGCAATGCAATTCGACGACGGGGAACGC
>CBJMQH010000140.1:0-11121 GCA_966431825.1 uncultured Trinickia sp. | reverse complement strand
TCTTCGAAGGCGAGGACCTTCGCGCCGCGGATCGCCTTCGACACGAGGTAGGCTGCGCCGCCGACGGCCATCAGGTAGGCCGCCTTGTGCTTCTGGATGGCCTCGATGGCAACGGGGCCGCGCGCGGCCTTGCCGATCATCGTGATGAGACCCGTTTGCGCGAGCATCATCTCGGTGAACTTGTCCATGCGCGTGGCCGTGGTCGGGCCGGCCGGGCCGACGACTTCGTCACGCACCGGATCGACGGGGCCGACGTAGTAGATCGCCCGGTTCTTGAAGTCGACCGGCAGCGGCTCGCCCTTGGCCAGCATGTCGGCGATGCGCTTGTGCGCCGCATCGCGGCCCGTCAGCATCTTGCCCGACAGCAGCAGCGTCTGGCCCGGCTTCCAGCTTGCGACTTCCTCGGGCGTGAGCGTGTTCAGATCGACGCGCTTGCTCGCCTCCGTATCCGGGACCCATTCGACCTTCGGCCATGCGTCGAGCGGGGGCGGTTCGAGATGCGCCACGCCCGAGCCGTCGAGCGTGAAGTGCGCATGGCGCGTGGCCGCGCAGTTCGGGATGATCGCGATCGGCTTCGAGGCTGCGTGCGTCGCGCAGGCCATGATCTTCACGTCGAGCACCGTGGCGAGGCCGCCGAGGCCCTGCGCGCCGATCCCCAGCGCGTTGACTTTCTCGTACAGTTCCACGCGCAGCTCTTCGGCCCAGTCGCGCGGGCCGCGCGCAATGATGTCCTGAATGTCGATGGGATCCATCAACGACTCCTTGGCCATCACCATCGCCTTTTCGGCCGTGCCGCCGATGCCGATACCGAGCATGCCGGGCGGGCACCAGCCCGCGCCCATCGTCGGCACGGTCTTCAGGACCCAGTCGACGATCGAATCGGAAGGATTCAGCATCGCGAACTTCGACTTGTTCTCGGAGCCGCCGCCCTTGGCGGCCACTTGCACGTCGACCTTGTCGCCGGGCACGACTTCATAGTGAATGACGGCCGGCGTGTTGTCCTTCGTGTTCTTGCGCGCGCCCTCGGGCGGGTTCACGATCGACGCACGCAGCACGTTGTCCGGGTTCAGATAGCCGCGGCGCACGCCTTCGTTGACCATGTCGGTCACGCTCATCGTGGCGGGACCGCTCTCGCTGCCCCAGCGCACGTCCATCCCGATCTTCAGGAAGACCGTGACGATGCCGGTGTCCTGGCAGATCGGGCGGCGCCCCTCGGCGCACATGCGGCTGTTCGTCAGGATCTGCGCGATCGCATCTTTCGCGGCAGGGCTCTCTTCGCGCTCATAGGCGCGGCCGAGCGCTTGAATGTAGTCGAGCGGATGGTAGTAGCTGATGTACTGCAAAGCGTCGGCGACGCTCTGGATCAGGTCTTCCTGTTTGATGACTGTCATGGCTTGATTGGCTGTGGGGACTGGAGCGTCAAGGCAAATGAGCGCCGGATTGAAGCGCGCAAAAACGCCCGATATTGTACCGCGCCGCGGCAAATCGGCCCGAGGGCCCGCCACGGTGGCCTGCCGGGCTTGCACGAAGTGCGCTGTGACTAGGCCGCGGGCTACGACGCACTCGGCTTCGTTCGCTTTCCCCTAAAGCTCGCGAGCGCGATCCCGGTCACGACGCAGGCAAGCGCTACACCGTGCGCGAGCGTCGGCCGCTCGTCGAGGAAAAGGATGCCGTAGCCTGCCGCGGCGATCGGCAGCACGGCGCTGAAGACGCCGGCCAGACTGCCGTGCACGTGGCGGATTCCTTTCATCCAGAGCCAGAACGAAAAGATGCTGGCCGACAGCCCATACCAAAGCACCAGCACCCAGACGCCGGGTGCGACGCTCGCGTACGGAAAGGCAATGAGCGTTTTCACGCCGAGCGGCAGCATCAGCAGCAGGCCGAACAAGTGCGTATAGGCGCAGATGTCGATGGGTGCGAGCGTTTGCGTGAGCCGGCGCGACAGAATGACATAGAGCGATTCGCAGCAGACGGCACCGAGGACCATCAGGTTGCCCGCGAGCGAGCCGGCTGCTGCTGCCCCGCCGGCCGTCTGCGCTTGCGAGAGGTTGACGACCACGATGCCGATCATCGCCAGTACGACCGACACGACAGCGCGAGCGCCCGGGCGTTCTCCGAGGAACAGCCACGCAAAAAGGGCGACGATGGCGGGGAGGGTGCTCGTGATGACGCCGGCCGCGACGGCGCTCGTGCGCGACACGCCGCCGAGCATGAGCAGCGTAAACCCGAATGTGCCGAAGAAGGCTTGCAGAAAAAGGTTGACCCATTCGCCGCGTTTCACGCGCCGCATTTTCGATGGACGAACGAGGGGCCACAGCACGGCGAGCGCAATCACGAAGCGCAGCAGCGCGAACAGGGGGACGGGGACGAAGGCGACGATCGATTTGCCGATGCCGACGTTGCTGCCGACGAGCAGCATCGAGGCGATCAGAAGTAGTGCGTATCGATTCAAGCTGAATGACCGGTGGGGAGGGTGTCGGGCGCTGACTTCGGCTAGCATTGTAAGCGTGCGCTTCAGTGCGCGTGTCAGGATGCGGTCGGTGTGGTCCGTGCGGACTCGGCAGTGCCGGACTTTCTCGCGCGGGAATCCGCACGAACGGTCCGGTCTGTGCGACAGTGCAGATGACGCGCGCGGCAGACGGCATGCGCGCGCGAGTGGGGCGGAAAACGCGCGCGCCGGTGTAAGTGCCGGGTAAGTTGCTGCGTTTAATGTGCGTTCCAACGATGGTCGACGAGCAACGGGGCGGCAACGGCGTTTGCGGCGCGGTTTCAATGCGCTGCCGCGAACGCGCCGCCATCGGGCGTTGCAACGGATGGAGACACGTGTGCGAAGGCGCGGCCCGCCTCTCACCGAATACAAGTTTGACTTTTGTCCATAGGGGAGTTGTCGATGTCTGCAATTGAATCGGTTCTTCGCGAAAACCGTGTCTTTGCGCCGTCCGCTAGTGCGACGGCCGGTGCGGCGATTTCGGGAATGGACGCATATCGGGCCCTCGTCGCCGAAGCCGAGCGCGACTACGAGGGGTTCTGGGCGAAGCTCGCGCGCGAGACGCTCGCTTGGCACAAGCCCTTCACGAAGGTCCTCGACGAATCGAACGCGCCGTTCTACACCTGGTTCGAGGACGGCGAGCTCAACGCGTCGTACAACTGTCTCGATCGTCACGTCGAGGCCGGCAACGGCGCGCGTACCGCGATCATCTTCGAAGCCGACGACGGCACGGTTACGCCCGTGAGCTACGCCGAGCTGCTCGCGCGCGTGAACCGCTTCGCGAACGCGCTGAAACGCCGCGGCGTGAAGAAGGGCGACCGCGTCGTGATCTATATGCCGATGTCGATCGAGGGTGTCGTCGCGATGCAGGCCTGCGCTCGGATCGGCGCGCCGCATTCGGTCGTGTTCGGCGGCTTCTCGTCGAAGTCGCTGAACGAGCGGCTCGTCGACGTCGGTGCGGTTGCGCTCGTCACGTCCGACGAGCAGATGCGAGGCGGCAAGGCGCTGCCGCTCAAGCGCATTGCCGACGAAGCGCTCGCCATGGGCGGCTGCGAGAACGTCAAGACCGTGTTCGTCTATCGCCGCACGGGCGGCGAGGTCGACTGGGCGCAAGGGCGCGACGTCTGGATGCACGAAGCGGCCGCGCAAGAGTCGGAGCAGTGTGCACCTGAATTCGTCGAGGCCGAGCATCCGCTTTTCGTCCTCTATACGTCGGGTTCGACGGGCAAGCCGAAGGGTGTTCAGCACAGCACGGGCGGGTATCTGTTGTGGTCTGCCCAGACGATGAAGTGGACGTTCGACTGGAAGCCCGAAGACGTGTTCTGGTGTACGGCCGACATCGGCTGGATCACGGGCCACAGCTACATTGCGTACGGCCCGCTCGCGCTCGGCGCGACGCAGGTCATGTTCGAAGGCGTGCCGACGTACCCCGATGGGGCGCGCTTCTGGCGCATGATCGAGAAGCACAAGGTCAGCATCTTCTATACGGCGCCTACAGCGATCCGTTCGTTGATCAAGATCGCCGACGGCGATGCCAACGTTCATCCGAAGCAGTTCGATCTCAGCAGCCTGCGCATTCTCGGCACGGTCGGCGAGCCGATCAATCCTGAAGCCTGGGTCTGGTATTACGAGAACGTGGGCAGCGCGCGTTGCCCGGTGGTCGACACCTGGTGGCAGACGGAGACGGGCGGCCATATGATCGCCCCCATGCCCGGCGCAACGCCGCTCGTGCCCGGTTCGTGCACGTTGCCGTTGCCCGGCATCATGGCAGCCGTCGTGGACGAAACGGGGCAGGACGTGCCGAACGGTCATGGTGGGATCCTCGTCGTCAAGCGGCCCTGGCCGGCAATGCTGCGCACCGTCTGGGGCGATCCCGAGCGCTTCAAGAAGAGCTACTTCCCGGCCGAGCTGGGCGGCAAGCTGTATCTGGCGGGCGACGGCACGGTCCGCGACAAGGAAACCGGCTATTTCACGATCATGGGCCGCATCGACGACGTGCTCAACGTGTCCGGCCACCGGCTCGGCACGATGGAGATCGAGTCTGCGCTCGTGGCCAACCCGATGGTGGCCGAGGCCGCCGTCGTCGGCAGGCCTGACGACACGACGGGCGAGGCGGTGGTGGCGTTCGTCGTGCTCAAACGCCAGCGTCCGGAAGGCGAAGAGGCCGCGAAGCTTGCAAACGAGTTGCGTGCCTGGGTGGGCAAGGAGATCGGACCGATCGCCAAGCCGAAGGACATCCGCTTCGGCGATAACCTGCCGAAGACACGTTCGGGCAAGATCATGCGCCGTCTGTTGCGCTCGCTGGCGAAGGGCGAGGAGATCACGCAGGACGTCTCGACGCTCGAAAACCCCGCAATCCTCGAGCAGTTGGCCGAAGTGCGCTGAACGGTGCCGGTCACGGCCCCGGAGGGCGCGGCACGGACAATCCCGATTGCCCGTGCCGCGCCTTTTTGATACATAGGCGCATGGTTGCGCCCACCTCATCCGAATTACCGCCGAAGTTGCCGCCCGAGCCTCCGTCTGTCTCGGCCGCGATGCAGCGCGCACATGCGCGCTATTGGCGCTTCAATATCACACTGATCGCCGTGCTGATGGCGATCGGCTTTTGCGTCTCGTTCGTCGCGCCGCTTTACGCGCGGGAGCTCGCAGCGATCCGCTTCGCCGGCTTCAGTCTGCCGTTCTATCTCGGCGCGCAGGGCGCCGTGCTCGTCTACCTTGCGCTGATCGCCGTCTATATCGTCAGCATGCAGGTGGCCGACCGTGCGTTGCGGCGCGCCGCATTGGCCGATGCGCCGCGCAACGCTCAGCCTGTCGTTCCGGAAGCAGCGCGATGAAGCTCGTCAATCGGCTCATTCGCGCCTATGCCTTCTATACGGCCGGCTTTTTCGTCTTCATCTACTTGATGTGGCGCATCGAGCGCGCTGCGGGTTCGGGCGTGTGGGTCGGCTATGTCTTCCTGTTCGTGCCGATCGCCGTCTACGCCGTGATCGGACTGCTCTCGCGCACGTCCGATCTCGTCGAGTACTACGTGGCGGGGCGCCGCGTACCCGCCGCGTTCAACGGCATGGCGACGGCCGCCGACTGGCTGTCGGCCGCGTCGTTCATCGGCCTGGCCGGCTCGCTCTATGCAACGGGCTATGACGGCCTTGCCTATGTGATGGGCTGGACCGGCGGCTATTGCCTCGTCGCATTCCTGCTCGCCCCGTATGTGCGCAAGCTCGCGCGCTATACCATTCCCGATTTCCTCGGTACGCGGTTTTCGAGCAACCTCGTGCGCGCCCTGGCCGCCGGTGCCGCGATTCTCTGTTCGTTCGTCTACCTCGTGGCGCAAATTCAGGGCGTCGGTCTTATCGCGACGCGGTTCATCGGCGTGGACTTTGCGATCGGTATTGCCTGCGGGCTCGCCGGTATTCTCGTCTGCTCGTTTCTGGGCGGCATGCGTGCCGTGACCTGGACACAGGTTGCGCAGTACGTGATCCTGATCTCCGCCTTTCTGATTCCTGTTTCGCTGATCGCGCATCGCGACGGGCTCGGTTGGGTGCCGCAACTGACCTACGGGCGGCTCATGGCACGCGTGGACAAGCTCGAACAAGCCGTGCGCGATGCGCCGAGCGAGCGCGCCGTGCGCGCGTCGTACCGCCGTGAAGCGCAGGCGATCGACGCGCGTATCTCGGCCCTGCCGACCTCGTACCTGCAAGAGAAGGTCAAGCTCTCGAACGAACTCGATGCGCTGCGCAGACACAACGGGCCGCTGCGCGAGATCCACGAGCGGGAGGCCGCGCTCGCAGCCTTCCCGCGCGACGCGGAAACGGCGCGCGTGCTGTGGTCGCGCGAGCGCGACGCCCTACTTGCCCGTGCGACGGACCCCGTGCCGATGAACGAGCCGTTCCCCGCGACGAATGCAGCAGACGCACGCACGCACGAGCGCAACTTCCTGTCGCTCTTGCTTTGCCTGTCGCTCGGCACGGCGAGCTTGCCGCATATCCTGTCGAGATACAACACGACGACATCGGTGAGCTCGGCACGTCGCTCGGTGGGATGGACGCTCTTCTTCGTCGCGCTGTTCTACTTGAGCGTGCCGGTGCTGGCGGTGATGATCAAGTTCGAAATCCTGACGAATCTGGTCGGCCATGCGAACGCCACTTGGCCGGCGTGGGTGACACAGTGGCATCGCGCCGATCCGGCGCTCGTGAGCATTGCGGACCCCGTTGGCGACGGCATCGTTCATTGGTCGTCGATCCAGATGCAGCCGGACATGGTCGTGCTGGCGGCCCCCGAGATCGTAGGGCTGCCGTACGTGATGTCGGGGCTCGTCGCGGCCGGTGCGTTGGCCGCCGCGCTTTCGACTGCGGACGGATTGTTGTTGACGATCGCCAACGCCTTGTCGCACGACGTCTACTACCACATGGTCGACCCGGCCGCCTCGAGCCAGCGGCGCGTCACGATCTCGAAGATCCTGCTGCTCGGCGTGGCGTTGCTCGCCTCCTATGTGGCGTCGCTCAATACGGGAAATATCCTCTTTCTCGTGGGGGCGGCTTTTTCTTTGGCCGCATCGAGCTTCTTTCCCGTACTCGTGCTCGGTGTGTTCTGGAAGCGCACGACACAACGCGGCGCGGTCGCGGGCATGCTGGCCGGGCTCGTTGTCTGCGTCTGGTACATCGTTTCGACGTACCCGTACTTCACGCAGCTCACCGGGTTCGTCGGACCGCGATGGTTCGGGATCGAACCGATCAGCTCGGGCGTCTTCGGCGTGCCGGCCGGATTCGCGGCCGCCATCCTCGTGAGCCTTGTCGACCGGCCGCCCGATGCTTATACGCGCGCACTCGTCGATTACATCCGCCATCCCTAAAGGCCGCGATCGCCGCGAGCGCCCCGCAGTCGGGACCATCGCGGCGGGCAGGTAATGCGGATGCATTTTTCAGGAAACCCCTACACGAATTCGATTGAACCGAACGCGGCACCGGGCCGTTAAAAATGTATGATTAATCACATTTGTGCGTCGGTGACCGCCCTTCGGTCCCGTCGCCGGTAACCGGAGCGAATGCCTTGTCTAGTCTCTCGTCCGATTCACAGTGCCGGGCAGCCGATGGTTCCCTGGTTTCGGCATGGCGGGATGTCCGATGACGACGTCTGACGCCACGCTTCAAACGCTTGCCCGCTTGGCATCGTCGAACAGCGAAGCCGTTTCGAATTTCGGTGCGCGGCTTGTCGTTTTTTCGCGCTTCTTTTCATCCGTACTACCGCTGCTGACGCCTGACCAGTGCCGCGATACGCTCGACGCGTTTCGCATATCGATCGAAGAGGCGATGGCGGCCACCGACGACGTGCCGATGCCCGCCGAGTACCACGACACGCTGCTCGACTACACGAATCGCGTGCTGGCCGTATTGCAAGACCGCGCGTAAGGCCGCGGCCGGGCGACGCGCGCGGCCGCGCGCCCGTGATGCGGACGGCGCGGTGCACGGCATTCATCGTCGCCGCAGCGCTTTGACTTCAAACGCATTGCACGTTGACATGGCCGCGTCTGCCGGCGAA
Organism: uncultured Trinickia sp.; assembly: GCA_966431825.1. Lineage (GTDB taxonomy): Bacteria > Pseudomonadota > Gammaproteobacteria > Burkholderiales > Burkholderiaceae > Trinickia. Next base: position 3,098 of record CBJMQH010000140.1, on the reverse strand, counting down.
ATAACCGAATGCGGCCGACAACGCGCAAAGGGCGGCGCAAAGTGCTGCCAGGCTATACAAAGAACCCGTCGCATGAAGCAAGGTGCCTGCAACGAACGGCCCGGCCGACGCAAGCAGATAGCCGATGCCTTGCGCCATGCTCGAGAGTTTCGCGGCGACGTGCGCATTTTCCGAACGCAGCCCGATCACGATGAGCGCAAGGGTGAACGATGCCCCTTGCGCGATGCCGAGCACAAGCGCGCATGCCCAAACGGCTGAGAGCGGCGCGAAGAAGGTGCCAAGCAGGCTCGCACAGGCCACGAGCAATGCGGCTACGTTCACGAAGCGTTGATCGCTCAGACGCGCGATCAGGACCGGGAGAATAAGCGAGCTGACCGCCTGGGCGATCACGCTGACCGACAGTACGAGCCCGGCCTCGACCGCGCTCATGCCTCGCATACGCAGGATCGCCGCCAGCCACCCGAAGACGATGTACGCGAGGGACGATTGCGTACCCATGAACAGCGTGACCTGCCATGCCCGCTTGTCGCGCAAGAGGCCGCTTACGACAGGGGCCGGTCGGCCGGTCGTTGTGCCGGCCGACGGGTGATGGGCGAACCAGACCAGCGTGGCTAATCCGGCGGGCAGTGCCCAGGACGCCAAGGCCCAGGCCCAGGCGTCGGTATGGAGGCTGGGGGCGAGGCGTGCGATCGCATCGGCGGCGGGGACGGTGAGCGCAGCGGCCGCTGCCGCACCGGCGCACATTGCCGCGCTGTAGAGTCCGGTCACGAGTGCGACGTGATGGGGGAAATCGCGCTTCACCAGGCCGGGCATCAACACGTTCATCAGTCCGATCGCAAAGCAAGCCACGATCTGCCCGACGAAGAGGGCTTGCCAAGCGGGCACGACGCGCAGCGCCGTCCCGGCAGTCAGGAGCACTAACAATACGAGCAGCGCGCGTTCGCTGCCAAGGCGGCGGGCAACGAGCGGCGCGAGGGGCCCGAACAGACCGAAGCAGAACGAGGGCAGCGTGGTAAGCACGCTCGCGCCGCTCGGTGCGAGGTGGGTGGCGCGTACCGCTTCGACGAGCACGGGGCCCACGCTCGTGATCGGGGTACGCAGCGAGAAGGCAATGAAGGCAAGGATTGCCGCCAGCAGTAGAGGACGGGTGCGCACAGTCGGGTGCGCTGCGGTGTCCGTCTCACCTCGGTCGGTTGCGCGTTGGTTGTTTACCGCAGCGGCGGGGGCATGCACGGCGTTTTCGTTCCGGGTGTCGGTCGTCGTCTTCATCGGGGGCATCGGTGGCATTCGGGCGATGTGGTTCATCGCGCGCACGGCAATTGTAAGGGCCGTTGATTTCGCCCGCTTGCCACCGGGCCATGCGCAGAACGGGCGCCACGTTGAACGTTCGTGCTTAGCGAGGCTTGTGGAAATTCGACGCGTCATGGCGGAATTGGCAAAGAACGCGTCTCAATTGACATGCCGCGCCGAGGGGCGAACGACAAGAATAGAGCCGTCACCAGCGATGGCCGCGTCCCGACCGAGTATCGGGCGTATCGCGCGCTTGCGTTGCATTCTGCTCACCTTAATCGTTACGGACGCACTATGTCGAACATTCAGGACTTCTTCTCGCAGCCCCTGGCCCAGCGCGACACGCTGGTTCGCAGCGCCATTCTGAAGGAAACGGAGCGGCAGCAATCGCAGGTCGAGCTGATCGCGTCCGAAAACATCGTTTCACGCGCGGTGCTGGAAGCGCAGGGGTCGGTGCTGACGAACAAGTACGCGGAGGGCTACCCTGGCAAGCGCTACTACGGCGGTTGCGAGTTTGCCGATGAAGTCGAGGCGCTTGCGATCGACCGAATCAAGCAGTTGTTCAACGCAGGCTTCGCAAACGTGCAGCCTCACTCGGGCGCACAGGCGAACGGCGCAGTGATGCTCGCGCTGGCGAAGCCGGGCGACACCGTGCTCGGCATGTCGCTCGATGCGGGCGGGCACCTCACCCATGGTGCGAAGCCTGCACTATCGGGCAAGTGGTTCAATTCCGTGCAATACGGCGTGAACCGCGAGTCGATGTTGATCGACTACGACCAGGTCGAAGCGCTCGCACAAGCGCATAAGCCGAGTCTGATCATCGCCGGCTTCTCGGCCTATCCGCGCAAGCTCGACTTCGCACGTTTTCGCGCCATTGCCGATGGCGTGGGCGCGAAGCTCATGGTCGACATGGCCCATATCGCCGGGATCATCGCGGCCGGACGGCACCAGAATCCCGTCGAGCACGCGCACGTCGTGACTTCGACGACGCACAAGACGCTGCGCGGCCCGCGCGGCGGCTTCGTGCTGACGAACGACGAGGAGATCGCGAAAAAGATCAATTCGGCCGTCTTTCCGGGCCTGCAGGGCGGGCCGTTGATGCACGTCATCGCCGGCAAGGCCGTGGCATTCGGCGAAGCGTTGCAGCCCGGATTCAAGGCATATATCGACAACGTGCTGGCGAATGCGCAGGCGCTCGGCGAAGTCTTGAAAGACGGCGGCGTCGATCTCGTGACGGGCGGTACGGACAACCATCTGCTGCTCGTAGATCTGCGACCGAAGGGGCTCAAGGGCACGCAGGTGGAGCAGGCGCTCGAGCGTGCCGGCATCACCTGCAACAAGAACGGGATTCCGTTCGATACGGAAAAGCCGACGATCACCTCGGGTGTTCGTTTGGGCACGCCGGCCGCAACGACGCGCGGCTTCGGAGTCAGCGAGTTTCGCGAGGTCGGGCGCCTCATTCTCGAGGTGTTCGAGTCGTTGCGTGCGCATCCGGACGGCGATCGCGCCACCGAGCAGCGCGTGCGGCGTGAAATATTCGCGCTTTGCGAGCGGTTTCCGATTTATTGAGTCGCGAGATGCGAGCCTTCGACCGTTAGATCGGTTGTCCTAACGGTTGAAGCGTCTGGCGCCGCTATGCGCGCAACACGAGTGACGCTTGCGGATGTTGCTCGCAGATGAATTCGACGAAGGCACGCACCTTCGGCGAAGGAAGGCGTCGCGACGTGTGCAGGACCCAGAGCGCCGCTTGCGCGCCGGAGACTGTGCCCCACTGCGTCAGCTCGCCGCGCGTCAGCGGAGTCCATGCG
>CBJMQH010000139.1:0-11156 GCA_966431825.1 uncultured Trinickia sp. | reverse complement strand
ACGAAGAGGCACGACCCATCACCTTCCGCTGAACGCGCTGCGCGCGTTCGAATCTTCGGCTCGGCACCTGAGCTTTACGCGCGCCGCACGAGAGCTCAACGTGACCCAGGCGGCGGTCAGCCAACACGTGCGCTCGCTCGAGGACCGGCTCGGCGCAACGCTGTTCAAACGCTTGCCCAAGGGGCTCGCCATGACGGACGAGGGCCTTGCGTTGCTGCCCGTGCTGACCGACGCATTCGACAGGATCGACGCCGTTTTGCGGCGCTTCGAAGGCGGGCATTTCCACGAGGTGCTGACCGTGGGCGTGGTCGGCACGTTTGCCGTGGGCTGGTTGATGCCTCGGCTCGCGCAGTTTCGCGTGGACCATCCGTTCGTCGAGCTGCGCCTGCTCACCCACAACAATCTGGTCGATTTCACATCGGAGGGGCTCGATCTGGCCGTTCGGTTCGGCGACGGCGTGTGGCCCGCCACGCAAGCGGTGCCGCTGCTGCACGCGCCGCTCGGCGTCCTTTGTTCGCCTGAGGTCGCGCAGCGCATCGCGTTGCCGGCCGACCTCGCGAAGGAGACTTTGCTGCGTTCGTACCGCGCCGATGAGTGGGCGCTCTGGTTCGCCGCTGCGGGGCAGCCGCCGATCGCGGCGCGCGGGCCTGTCTTCGATTCGTCCCGATTGATGGTCGAAGCCGCGATGCTCGGGGCGGGCGTTGCGCTGGCGCCGTCGCGCATGTTCTCGCGCGAGTTGGCCGCGGGGCGGCTCGTGCGGGCCTTCGACATCGAGGTCGACACCGGGTCCTACTGGTTGACGTGGTCGAGGTCGAAGCGGGAGACGCCGGCGATGCAGGCCTTTATGCACTGGATCGTTGGCGAAGCACAGGTGGCCATTCCGGCGCAGCGCGCCTGACGACCAACGATGACTGCCGTCTATTGGCGGCAGGCGGCGCGCTGGCTTACACCCGGCGCAAGCGCTTCGAAAGGTCGGCGACGAGGATCGCGAGCCGCGCCGGTTTTTCGTAGCAGGCCACGTCGAAGCGGCGGATGACTTCGCTGATTTCCGACTCGCTGGCTTTGCCGGTCAGGAGCTCGCCCGTCAGCACGAAGATCGGCGCCTCGCGGCTTGCGGACTGCCGCACCGCCTCGATGGCGGCGGCTGCCGTTTGGCGACCGAACAACCAGTCGGTCACGATTGCGCCAAACGTTTGCGCGACCAGTGCAGCTTCAAAGGCCTGCAACGTGTCGAACGTCGTCACCGCGAAGCCGTTTTGGCGTAGATAATCGGCTAGGGCGTCGGCCGCTTGCGTGTCGCCGTCGACGACTGCGACGGACGGCTGACCCGGCGTATTGCGGTGGGGGCGTATCACTATTTGGGCAACTTCGTGTGCGCCCGCCTGCGGGATACCTTCGCAACGCACCACGCGCCAGCCGTCGTCATGTTCGTAGGCCACGAAGTCGTTGCCCTCGCCGGGGCCGAGGGCGGCGCCGATCCAGGCCGTGCAGCGATACTCGACACCGGCGATAGCAAGGACTGCTTCGTGTTCCACGGCGCCGGTTAGGCTCGGCTCGTCGGCGTGCGCGCCGACGAGCTGCGCGGCGGGCTCGCCGAACGCCTCGGCGACCTTGCGGATCTGCGTGAAGGTCCATGGGCTGCTGCCGCGCAGCTTGCGGTGTCCCTGTGAAAAACTGAGCGCAAGGATCCGGCACAGCTCGGTGGTCTGCTGCCGCTTGCCAATTCCATGGCGCGCCATCAACGCACGTACGCGTTCGGCGACTGCCATCGAGTCCGAGTGGTTTGCTTCGCTGGTCATGCTGCTGTTGACGCTTTGAGCGGGGTGGCGGAAATGATTCGGTTGATGCTTTTTTCGCAAGGAAGGTGCGCGAAAGTTATGCGAACAAGCGGCGGTATTTTACCGGGCAACCTGGCTCCTGCTCGGGTTAAATATTGTTTCTACAGGTTACGTCGCTGCTTGGGCAACGCCTGACAGACCGGCCCGACAATGGCGTGATACCGAACATCACGGGGTAGATATGAGAAATCTTCGATGGCGCACCGGGTGGCAGGGCTGCGCCGGCTGCACAGGACTACGAAACAGGCTGATTCCCGGGTGCCGCCATGCGTAGATTGCCGCCGCTCTATGCGCTCGAGGTATTCGAGGTCGTGGCGCGACACGGCAGCTTTACGCGCGCGGCGCAAGCGCTGTGCGTCACGCAGGGCGCGGTGAGCCGCCAGATTCAGACTCTGGAGGACTACTATCGATTCCCGCTCTTCAAGCGCCACGCGAAAGGCCTGACGCTGACAGCCGAAGGCGAGCAGCTGTTGCCGCCGGTGCGCGAAAGCCTGGCGCGCATCGAAGAGGTGTCGCGCCGGCTCTCGCGCGAGACGAGTGCGTTGGCGCTCAAGGTTCCGACCTGCGTCATGCGCTGGATGCTGCCGCGCATCATGCGGTTCCAGCAGGAGCATCCGGCGCTCGAAGTGCAAGTGACGACAACTTGGCGGCACGATGTCGATTTCGATGTCGAGCCGTTTGATGCCGCGATCGTCTACAGCGCCGGTCCGGCGGCCGGTACCTGCGCGACGCCGCTGTTCGAGGAATGGCTGACACCGGTATGCGCACCGGCCCTGCTCCGGGAAAAGCCGATCGCTGAGGTTGCCGATCTCGCGCAGCATACGCTGCTGCATCCGACACGCGACCATCGCGACTGGCGGTTGTGGCTCGCGCGGGCGGGCGGTGCCGGTATCGATGCGGCTCAGGGTTCGACCTTCGACACGCTCGATCTCGCAACGAACGCCGCGGCGGCGGGGTTCGGCGTGGCGATAGGCGATGCGATGCTGTCGGCCGAGGACGTCGCGGCACACCTTCTCGCGACGCCATTCGATTTGCGTGTCCCGAGCGGCTTCGGTTACTACTTCGTTTGCCCCGAGCGCGCGGTCGACGTGCCGAAAATCGCGCACTTTCGCGCCTGGCTCGAGGCACAGCCCGGCGAAATCGGGGCGCCGTCAGCGGCTGCCCCGCCTGCCGACGCTAGTGGGTGACGGAGAGAAACAGGTAGGCCGTGAAGAGGGAGAGATGCACGACGCCCTGGAGGATCGTGGTGCGGCCCGTGGCGAGCGTCAGCGTGCTGACGACGAGGGTCAGCGCGAGCAGCACGGTTTCCATCGGGCCGATACCGAGAGATAGCGGGCGGCCGGTCCAGACGAACACGGCAGCCACGCTGGGAATCGTGAGGCCGATGCTTGCGAGCGCGGATCCCAGGGCGAGGTTCAGGCTCGTCTGCAACCGGTTGGCGTGCGCAGCGCGGGCTGCCGCCATGCCTTCGGGCAGCAGGACAAGCGTCGCAATGACGATGCCGACCACGGCTTCCGGCGCCCCGGCTCGCATGACGAGCTGCTCCACGGCAGGCGAAAGACGCTTGGCGAGCAAGACGACCGCGACGAGGCAGACGATCAGCACGGCGCCGCTCAGGAGCGTGGCGCGGCCCGTTGGCGGCGCGGCATGCGCGGATTCGTCGCCCTCGGCGCCTTCTGCGAGGAAGTAGTCGCGGTGCCGTACGGTTTGAACGAACACGAAGACGCCGTAGAGCGCGAGCGACGAGACGCCCGCGAACGCCAGCTGCGATGTCGACAACATGGGCCCGGGCGCGGCGCTCAGGTAATTCGGCATGACCAGCGTGAGTACCGAGAGCGAAGCAAGCACCGACAGCGCCGCGTTGGCGCCGCTCACGCGAAAGTCCTGCTCGCCGTGGCGCAGGCCGCCGGTCAGCAGGCAAAGACCGACGATCCCATTGCAGACGATCATGACCGCGGCGAACACCGTATCGCGTGCGAGCCCCGATTTCTCCGGGCCGGCCGACAGCATGACCGAAACGATCAGGGCGACTTCGATGATCGTTACGGCGACGGCCAGCACGAGCGTGCCCAGCGGCTCGCCGACGCGGTGCGCGACGACTTCGGCGTGATGGACCGCTGCAAACACGGCGCCCGCCAGCGAGGCGGCGACCGCCACGAGATAGAGCGGATGCGCCCCGCCCAACGGCGAGGCGGCCAGTATGAGCCATGCGGCAAGCGGTAACCACAGCGTCCATCGGGGCAAGGTGGGCGATGCAAGGTGCATGGGTACCTTCATGGTGGCGGATGCGGTGAGCGGTGGGCGCTGCAACGAGCGGTCGACACGACGGATCGACAGTGTTTGCGGCTCGGCGTTCGCTATTGTCGTTCATCGGTGAGAACCGCAGGCACTACTGCCGGAGCGCGTCGGGCCGAGCACGTGGCGCCGTGCCCGAGTGGAATGCGTCATGATGGGCGCTGCTTGCGCACTGCGCGCCACGGAGGGAGCCGATGACCGAACCGTTTCCGATTGTTCCGCTCGACCGTGAGGCGTTGCCTGTCGACACGGTCGCACTGGCGCGGTTCATGGTCGGCCAGTGTCTCGTGCACGATTTGCCCGAGGGGCGGGTGAGCGGGCGGATCGTGGAAACGGAGGCGTATCCGGTCGGCGACTCGACAAGCCATGCCTATCGCGGGCTGCGGCCCTACAACGCCGCGCTGTTCCAGGCGCCCGGTCACGCTTATGTGCGACTGGTCTATGGCGCTTGCTACATGATCAACATTTCGAGCGAAGAGGCCGGGGTCGGTGCCGCCGTACTGTTGCGCGCGGTGGAGCCGCTCGACGGCGTCGCGCTGATGCAGGCGCGTCGACCGGCGGTGCGCACGCTCGATCTGGCGCGTGGCCCCGGGCGGCTCTGCGCTGCGTTCGGCATCGGCCCCGAGTGGGATGGGGCCGATTTGTGCGCGGGCCAGGCGCTCTGGCTCGGGCGGTTCGCCGACGGTGCACCGCACGGCACGGGAGCGTTGCGGGTAGCCGTTACACGACGTATCGGACTGAGTCGCGAGATCCATGCGCCGTTGCGGTTCTATGTGGCCGGCAGTCCGTACGTAAGCGGACCTCGCCGTTGGCTGGAGCCCGTCGCGCAAGCTTCGCGGGCCGCCGCGGACTAAAATCGCACAGTCGCGCCCTCAAGCGCTCGCGGTTTCCCTCGCGGGACCGAATAATGCACGGCGCAAGCGCGCGTCGAGGTCGATCGTCAAGGCAACGGCCTGCGCGACGCCCACGCGCATCGGCGGACCGAATCGGCGCGTGAGCACGCCGGCACCCCGCAGCAGGCGTTCGACGGCAGGCGTCGTGACCGTCACGTAGCTCGCAATGCCCATCCGGTCTGCGAAGAGCACGACTTCGCGCATGGCATCGAGCACGAGTTGAGCGAATCCATAGGCTTGGCGTTGCTCGGAAACGATCACGAAGCGGCTCAATTCCCAGACGGCGGCTTCGCGCGGTGCGCTGGCGCCGTGCAGCAGTTGAGGAAAGGTGTCGCGCAGCATGTAAGGGCCCTCGGTCGGCAGCATGCGCCAGCAACCACGAACGTCTCCCGCCTCGTCGCGTACGAGCATGTAATAGGGCGCAAGCGCATCATAATCGTCGATTTCCATGCCGGATAAAACGGTTACTTCCCAGCCCATTCGCTCGGCGAAAACTTTCGCGCGCAAGCGATACATTTCGGCTAAAGCAAGGCTGTCAAACTGATGTCGTTTTGCAATTGTAATCTTTGTCATCGTTTGCCGGCTCCTGAGGGTTTATGGAGGCCTGTCGAGCCCTATGCACAATGCGTGCTACCTGTAACTGTCAAGCAAGATAGGTACAAATGCCACTCAACACTTGGGATGATTCGCCTGTCGCGTACGCCAACAGGTGAGAGACATGTCAATAACAAACATTCGCCAAATCGAAAGCCACGAAGCTGAAGCCGTACGGCCGCTCCGAGCCGAAATCGACAATGCGTTCATTCAGGCCTACCGCAGGCAGGTGAGGGAAAGTCAGAAGACGTTCTGGGCCCGATTCGGCGTAACGCAGTCGCGAGGCAGCCGATTTGAACTGGGCGCAAATATTCCGAAACCCGTCATGTTGCTCCTCCGATTGTATTTCGACGCCCGCATCACGGACGAGGACATCGCCGCGGTCACGCAGAAACGGCCGGCCCTGCATCGGCCGGCCACGGTGGTCAGTCAGGATCTATCAAGCCCATTCGGGTTGCCTTGACGGCGGCGGCGCTCCGTGAACTGACGCCGAACTTGGTTCGGATGTTGGTCATATGAAAGTTCACGGTCGCCTCCGAGCAACCGAAGATTTTTGCGATTTCCCAGGTGGACTTGCCTTGCGCAGTCCACTTCAGGCACTCGTGCTCGCGCGGCGTGAGCTTGGGGACAAGAGACTCGGTGTGTCCCGTCATGAAGCGCTGCGCCGTATCGAAGGCCACATCGCGCACGAGCGTCAGCATCGGCAACTCGCTGGTGATCAGGCGCTCGGTCTCGTCGATCGACTGTTCGCCGCACACGAAGCAGACCATTCCGACTTCTTGCTTGGGGCCGTGAATCGGCAGGGCAACACCCGTCGACAAGCCATGGCTGCGCGCTTCCTCGTAGAACTCACGCTGACTGCGCCCTGCGAACAGCGCAGAGGTCCAGATCAACGGGGAGGTACGCGTGAGGCAATGCGTCACCGTCGGATCGACGTAGAACAATGAACGCTCGTTGTACGCTTCGCGCCATGCGGGCGAGTAGTCGCTATGCAAATAGGCGTCGGTAAACCGCATGCCAGGCCGCGGCACGACCGCAAAGAGCGTGTGATCGAACCCGTGCTTCCTTCCCAGGCCCGCGAGCGCCTGAAACCACGATTTTTCGTCAGCCGCTAGCCAGAGCGGCGACGTCGGTTCGATGAATTGGCGCGACATAGATCCTCGCTATTCGAAAAAATTTACTTGCTCGAAACAAGTAAATCGATAAAAGTTCGCCGATTTATTTTTGCGAAACACGTTTTTCAAAATGATATCAGAGCGATTCGTGTGGATCTTGCGTAGTGGGTGCGCTCATCCCGTAAAGCGGGTAAAATCCCGGTTTTTTGAGTAGAGCTTCGAGGTTGGCGCGCTTGATATCGATTTCATTTGCATGGCAGCGACTGATCGCAAGTCCGGATTTTGGTTTTGATTTTCACCGGGACGGAGGGGGGAACGGGAGCGAGTGAGCTTGCGTGTTTCTTTGTGCAATCACGGCTTTCGTCTATCGAAAGGTTTCTGTGAGGGATCGTTCTTCGATTTTCCTCATGCGAAAAGGTAATTGTTGAAAATTGAAGGTGTCGCAAACCGGGCGTTGAACATAGACTGACCTGCGAGGGCCTGACGCACCAGCGGCGTCAGGAATGGTCAGTCCTTTGTGGAGCGAATCGAAATGAAAGCGATTTTCGCTGGAGCGGCACTGAGCTTCGTATTTGCCTTGCCTGGTGCCGCGTTTGGGCAGATGGGTCAGAGCGCCACGCGCTCGAGTGTGAATGCCGACTTGCAACAATGGCAGGCCGCCGGTTATCGCGTCTCGGGCGCCGAGGTCACGTATCCGGCCGAGGTACAGGCGGCCGAGCAGCGCCTCCCGCGGCCGGCGCAGGATCAACTGCGTGTCGCCGATACGCGCTCAGGCTTGGGCGCTCGTGCCGACGGCAGTGCGCACGCTGAGGCAGTGACATCGCCGGCAAGCGGCGATACGGCCGGCTACGGGATGCAGACAGGCGGCACGACGGAGTCGGGAGCACGGGCGCCGCATGGCCCGGCAGCGCTGTATTTCAGTCCCTGAGTCGGCGCATGGCGGCCCGGGCGGCACGTGAGGTACGCGCCGCCCGGGCGGTCCGTCTTATCCGTGAGCGCCGGTAATGTAGTGCTCGAGTTGCTGGATCGTGAATTCCTGCTCGGAGATGATCGCCTTGACGAGGTCGCCGATCGACACCATGCCGACGAGACGTCCTTCGTCTATGACCGGCAGATGGCGCATGCGGTGGCGGGTCATGAGCGCCATGCACGCCTCGGTGGTGTCGGAAAGGCGCACGTGGAGCACTTCGGGCGTCATGATTTCGCGCACCTGAGTGGATTTCGAGGAGCGATCCATCAGGACGATCTTGCGCGCGTAGTCGCGCTCGGTCACGATTCCTACGATTTTCTTCCCGCTTCCTTCGGTAACGACAAGGGCCCCGATCTGGTACTGAGCCATCGTCTTGACGGCTTCGAATACCGAAGAGTCGGCGTCGATGGTGAGCACCGGCTGGTCAGCGGGGACCTTTGAGTCGGATTTCGACTTGAGGATTTGCGCAACGGTCGGCATGAGTGTGTCTCCGTCTTTTCGTTCGTAGGCGGCGCGAGCCGGCCGCCGTACACGGGGCGTGAAGGTGCGGCGCGGCTGATTCCAGTATAGGCGCTGTTGCGGTGCGCTGGCTCGTCTGCTCGGCCGCGCTCGGAGGCAATTTCGCGTTTAGCGGTACACTCCGGGTTCGCGCATCGGCCGTCGGTGCGCGGGCAATCGTTCCGTTACAAGACCAGACTCATGTCCACGCCCTCCGATCCCTCGCGCCCCGACGGCGGCAGCGAACAACAGCAGGTCACGCTCGTCGCGAAGGCGACATTGCCGACGCGTTACGGTACGTTCACGTCCTACGCGTTTCGCGTGGGGTCCGGCGAAGCCGAACACCTTGCGCTCGTGATGGGCGACGTTGCCGGCCAATCGTCGGTGCTGACGCGCCTGCATTCCGAATGCCTGACTGGCGACGTGCTCGGCTCATACCGCTGCGATTGCGGCGAGCAGCTCGATCTGGCGCTGCGGTATATCGCAGCGGAAGGGCGTGGGGTGCTCCTCTATTTGCGCGGCCATGAAGGGCGGGGCATCGGCTTGTCGAACAAGATTCGCGCTTACGCGTTGCAGGAGCAGGGGCTCGACACGGTGGAAGCCAACCTGGAACTGGGGCTGCCCGACGATGCTCGCGAGTACGATTCGGCCGCCGCGATCCTGAGCCAGCTGAACGTCACGTCCGTGCGGCTCATCAGCAACAATCCGAAGAAGTTTGACTCGCTCGCGAAACATGGCATTCCGGTCTGCGAGCGCGTGGCGCTGGCCATCCCCGTGCGCGACGAGAACGAACGGTATATCCGTACGAAGCAGGTCAAGTTCGGGCATTACTTCGAAGAGAACGAGTAGGCGAGCCCGGCGCCTTGGAGCGGCTCAATCCTCCCAGTTGGCGCCTAGCACCCGCCCGCAGAAGCGGACGCGCTGATAATCCGCGTCCCAGCGTTCGAGCACGTCCGCACCGACGTTCCCAAATGTGGTCCCGGGACGGTGCGCTATGCCGTCGCCCCACAACTCGAGCAGCAATTCCTTGAAGGCGGGACCTCGCGGCCATTCTTTCAAGACCGCTTCGCGGTCTGAATGTCTCACTTCGTCGAAGTGCGATGCGAACAACTCCGTTTCGACGCCGGCCCCCAGCAATGTCGTGAGCGGCGCCATGTGCGGACGCAGCCCGAACGACGTATGCAGCGCGACGGCGAACCACGCGTCGCGAGCGTCCGCGGCCGACGCGCCGTGTGCATCGAGGAACATCTGGACCGCATTTGCACTGTCCACTTCGAACCGCTCGTTGGAATGCCGGTAGCACGGCGCCAACCCGGCGTGCAGGAAAAGCGCCGAGACATATAGCAGGTCGGGGTTGACCGTCAACCCGCGATGCCGGCCGACAAGCGACGCGAACAGGAAAACGCGCATCGCGTGCCGAAACAAGATATCGGGCTCGCTCGCCGCTACTTCGGCAGCGGCAGCGCGGGCAATTGGGCTGCCCGGGAGGGTAACGCCCGCAATGACTCGCCTCGTCATACTGACTCACGGTCCTACAACACACGCGAGTGCGAACAGGGTGCACTGCGCATCAAACGATGCAGGACATTGTTGTATGTCTTGCGCCGAAAGTCCTGAGCGGGTCCTGAAACGTTCTGAATCGTCGCGCTTGTTATCACATCAAAAAATTCGATCGATCGATTCGGAATATTTCATTCATCGCGTGAGGGCGATGACGTAGCATGGGCTTCGCCAGGCGGCAGGGCATCCTGTTGCCGTTCAACGCTTCATGAAGACGCATGACATGATCCGCATCGGCCAGCTTCAGGTTTTTCTCGACCAACGCGAGATGCGCGAACACGGTCAAGCAGTGCGGGTCGGCAGCAGGGCATTCGACATCCTCGAATTGCTGATTCGTGCCGAAGGCGCGCTCGTATCGAAAGAAGAGATGATGCGGTCTGTCTGGCCGCATACCATCGTCGAGGAAAACAATCTGCAGGTCCACATTGCCGCATTGCGCAAGGCGCTTGGACCGGACCGCGATCTCATCGTGACGGTGCCGGGATTGGGGTATCGGCTCGTCACGAACCTTGATCTCGGTCTAGCGCGTGATTTCCCAGCCGTGCCGGTCGACGAAGCGCGCGGGGCTAACCCGCCCACCGTTCCAGTGAATGCCGCACTCATTGGCCGCAAGGGCGACGCGGCGGAAATTCTCGCCGCGTTCGACGACACCCGCATCGTGACGCTGGTCGGTGCCGGAGGCATCGGCAAAACCCGTCTTGCAACGGAAGTCGCAACGCATGCGGCAGACCGCTTTCCAGACGGCGTCGGATTCGTCTCGCTTGCCGCGCTGACGAATCCGAGTGATATACCGCACGTCCTGGCGGCCGCAATCGGTATCGCCAACCCGGCCGAATCCACTTCGCTCGATGCGATCTGCGCAAGCCTCGCCGGCCGGCGGCTTCTCGTGGTGCTCGACAATTGCGAGCATATGATCGAGGCGGCCGCACAACTCGCCGACATGCTCACGCACGCCCATGCAGGACTTCGTGTGCTGGCGACCAGCCGCGAGGCACTTCGCGTGCACGGTGAGCGGCTTCGGCCCATCAGAGCGCTCGCGTTGCCGAGTGAACGCGACAGCCACGAAGCAGTCCTCTCCGCGGACGCGGTGCAACTGTTCGTCGAGCGCGCCCGCTCGGCCGATCCTGGTTTTCCGCTGGATGAGCGCAGCGTGTCGGTGGTGGCCGCGATCTGTCGTCGGCTCGACGGCCTGCCGCTCGCGATCGAGCTTGCGGCGGCGCGCGCCGCGGTGCTTGGCGTCGCAGCACTCGCCGCGCATCTCGATGACATGTTGCGGATGCTGACGGGCGGATTCCGGACCGCACTGCCGCGCCATCAGACGCTGCAGGCGATGTACGACTGGAGCTACCGGCTGCTCGGCGACGCCGAACGCAGACTGTTGCGCTGGCTAGGC
>CBJMQH010000138.1:0-11156 GCA_966431825.1 uncultured Trinickia sp. | reverse complement strand
ATCTTCTCGTTCGAGCGGGTTGGATCGTCGTCGAAGCCTTCGAGCTCCGTGACCCAGCGGTGCAAGTCGGTAAACCGGACGTATTGCGGATCGATGTCGCCGTGCTTGTCCGTAAGCGCCATCGCGATTTGCTGAGTATCGGTCCACTTCATGGCAGCGCCTCCTTAGTGGTTTTCCTTGGCGTGATTGATCGAATAGCGCGGAATCTCGACCACGAGATCCTCGCCTTCCGGCACGCGCGCCTGGCACGACAACCGGGACGTGGGCTCGAGGCCCCATGCCTTGTCGAGCAGGTCGTCCTCGTTCTCGTCGGACGGCTCAAGCGCGTCGAAGCCTTCCCGCACGATCACATGACAGGTGGTGCAAGCGCAAGACTTTTCACACGCGTGCTCGATTTCGATCCCGTGTTCAAGCAAGGCATCGCAGATGCTCTCGCCCGTGCGGGCTTCGATCACCGCACCTTCGGGACAGAGTTCGACGTGGGGCAGGACAACGATTTGCGGCATACGAATTCCGTTTCAGCAGTATAGGCGGCGCACCTTCAGGCGCCCGCCCGCCATTGTACGGCGACGCGCGGGCGCGCCGCCGCAGTTGATTTCATCGATCAGATCTCGTCGAGCTTGCGGCCCGTGAGCGCCTGACGAATGCTCTTGTCCATGCGCCGCGCGGCGAACTCATCCGTCTCGGCCGCGAGCGCCTTCGTGGCGTCTTCGATCGCACCCGCGTCGTCGCCGGCAGCCAGCGTGCGCAGTTGCGCCAACGACGCGACCACGCGCGCGCGCTCCTCTTCGGCAAGCAACTCGCCGTCGGCTTCCAGCGCCGCATCGGTCGCTTCGACGAGCCGATTCGCCTCGACCTGCGCCTCACGCAGCGCACGCGCGCGCATATCGACTTCGGCCGATTTGAAGCTGTCTTCGAGCATGCGCGCGATGTCGTCATCGGCGAGCCCATACGACGGCTTCACGACGACCGACGCCTCCACGCCCGAATGCTGCTCGCGCGCGAAGACCGACAGCAAGCCATCTGCATCGACCTGGTACGTCACACGAATGCGGGCGGCACCCGCCGTCATCGGCGGAATCCCGCGCAGCTCGAAGCGGGCCAGCGAACGGCAGTCGGAGACAAGCTCGCGCTCGCCCTGCACGACATGGATGGCCATCGCCGTTTGGCCGTCCTTGAACGTCGTGAACTCCTGCGCCCGCGCGACGGGAATCGTCGAATTGCGCGGGATGATCTTTTCGACGAGGCCGCCCATCGTCTCGACACCGAGCGAAAGCGGAATCACGTCGAGCAGCAACCAATCGTCGCCACCGCGGTTGCCCGCGAGCAGGTCAGCCTGGATCGCCGCACCGAGCGCCACAACCTGATCGGGATCGAGGTTCGTGAGCGGCGGCTGGCCGAAGAGCCCTGCGACCGCGCGCCGAATCACCGGCATGCGCGTCGCACCGCCCACGAGTACGACGCCCTTCACGTCGGCCGGTGCGATGCCGGCATCGCGCAGCGCCTTTTTCGTCGGCCCGAGCGTACGCGCAACGAGCGGCTCGACGAGTGCCGCAAATTGGGCCTCCGTCACCGTCGCGACCACGGGCGTGCCATCGGATAGCGTCACGTCGATCTGCGCAGCGTCTGCACTCGAGAGCGTCTCCTTGAGCACACGGACACGGTCCAGCAGCAGCCGCACATCTTCGGGCGCGAGGCCCTGCGGCGCAAGCCCGACTTCGGTCAACACGTGGCGGAAGAGCAGATGGTCGAAATCGTCGCCGCCGAGCGCCGAGTCGCCCCCGGCCGCCAGCACCTCGAAGACGCCCTTCGTCAGTTTCAGGACCGAGAGATCGAACGTGCCGCCGCCGAGGTCGTACACCGCATAAAGGCCTTCGGCGCCATGGTCGAGCCCGTAGGCGATCGCGGCAGCCGTCGGCTCGTTGAGCAGGCGCAAGACGTTCAGCCCGGCGAGCCGGGCGGCATCCTTCGTCGCCTGCCGCTGCGCCTCGTCGAAATAGGCGGGCACCGTGATGACGGCGCCCACGAGATCGTCGCCGAGCGTGTCTTCGGCACGCTGACGCAGCGTAGCGAGAATTTCTGCCGAGATTTCCACCGGGCTCTTGACGCCGTCGACGGTACGGATCTGCACCATGCCCGGCGCATCGATGAAATCGTACGGCGCGTTTTCGGCACCCTCGACTTCGCCCTTGCCGCGTCCCATGAAGCGCTTGACGGAAACGATCGTGTTACGCGGGTCGGTAGCCGCTTCCTCCTTCGCGACATGACCGATGCGTCGACCGCCCTTTCCAAGGTAGCGCACGACCGACGGCAACAGCACGCGGCCTGCGTCGTCGGGCAGCGCCTCGGGGATGCTGTTGCGCACGGCGGCCACGAGCGAGTTCGTCGTGCCGAGGTCGATGCCGACGGCGAGTCGCCGTTGGTGGGGCGCCGGCGCCATGCCGGGCTCGGAGATTTGCAATAGGGCCATCTGTCGTGTCTTTGGGATTCTTTGCGCGCCGCCATGCGCGCGTCAGGCTGCAATCAGTGTTCGAGCTTTTCGATCTGGGCACTCACTTCGGCGGCCACGCGTTCGATGAACATCAGTTGACGCACCGCTTCCGCACCGGCCTGATCTGCGCCGCTGTCGAGCAACGCACCGAGGCGCTCGAACCGCACGCGCTCTTCATCGCGCAGCTCTGCGAGGATCGCATCGAGTTCGGCGACGTTCCTCGCGCCGGCTGCATCCTCGACGCGCTCGCGCCACTCCATCTGCTGCATCAGAAATGCCGGCTCCATCGCCGTATTGTCCGAAGCGCCTACCTCGACGCCGCGCAGCGAGAGCAGATAGCCGGCCCGCTTGAGCGGATCGCGCAGCGTGCGGTAGGCTTCGTTCGCCCGCGTGGCCCACTGCATCGCGATACGCTTTTGCGCCTCGCCGGCTGCAGCAAAGCGATCGGGGTGCACCTGAGCCTGCACGGTGCGGAACGCATGATCGAGCGCATCGTTATCGAGCGCGTAGCGCGTCGGCAGATGAAACAGATCGAAGTGGCTGTCCTGGATCGAGGCCATGAGGTCGAAAGTCGTATAACGCACCCGGGAGCGATGCCCCGGCAGCAAAGGAACGCGCGCCGCAACGCGAGTCGAAGAAACGGCGGCGCCTCACGGCGAGCGCTGTCGCCAGGTACCGCTCGAAAACCCGCGCGGAAACAAAAAGGCGGCCCACGCCGCCCTTCGTCCGCCCGCCGGCGGCCTTACACGCGGAACGATTCGCCGCAGCCGCACTCGTCCTTGACGTTCGGATTGTTGAACTTGAACCCTTCGTTCAACCCCTCGCGTGCGAAATCGAGTTCGGTGCCGTCGATGTAGGCGAGGCTCTTCGGATCGACGACAACCTTCACGCCGTTGGTCTCGAATATCTGGTCCTCGGGCGCGAGCTCGTCGACATACTCGAGCTTATAGGCAAGGCCCGAGCAGCCTGTCGTGCGCACGCCCAGGCGCAGCCCGAGGCCCTTGCCGCGCCGGGCCAGGTACTTCTGCACGTGCTGCGCAGCCTTTTCGGTCAGAGTGATTGCCATAACGCTTCGCTTCGTTGGACGTGGCGCTTACGCCGCTTGCTGGTCTGCCTCGTCGGCGCCTTGGGCACCGCCATGACGTTGCTTGTAGTCAGCCACAGCCGCCTTGATCGCATCTTCGGCCAGGATCGAGCAGTGGATCTTGACCGGGGGCAGTGCGAGCTCTTCGGCGATCTGCGTATTCTTGATCGAAAGCGCCTCGTCGAGCGTCTTGCCCTTCACCCACTCGGTCACGAGCGAGCTCGATGCGATGGCCGAGCCGCAGCCGTAGGTCTTGAACTTGGCGTCCTCGATGACACCGTCCGCGCCCACGCGAATCTGCAGCTTCATCACATCGCCGCAAGCCGGTGCGCCAACCATCCCGGTGCCGACGGCGTCGTCGTCTTTCGCGAACGAGCCGACGTTACGCGGGTTTTCGTAATGATCGAGAACTTTGGTGCTGTAAGACATGGTCACACTCCTTGATTCGTTTCGGCGCGCCGCGGGGGCGCGCTATTCAGGATCCCGACTCGCCTCGCGTCTTAGTGCGCGGCCCACTGGATCGTCGACAGATCGATACCGTCCTTGTGCATTTCCCACAGCGGCGACAGATCGCGCAGCTTCGCAATCTTGCTTTGCAGCAGGTTGATCACATAGTCGACGTCCTCTTCCGTGGTGAAGCGGCCGACCGTAAAGCGGATCGAGCTATGGGCAAGCTCGTCGTTGCGGCCGAGCGCGCGCAGCACGTACGACGGCTCGAGCGACGCCGACGTGCACGCCGAGCCCGACGAGACGGCCACATCCTTGATCGCCATGATCAGCGACTCACCTTCGACGAAATTGAAGCTGATGTTCAGGTTGTGCGGCACGCGCTGTTCCATGTCGCCGTTGACATAGACTTCTTCGATCTGCGAGAGACCGCGCAGCAGTCGATCGCGCAGCATGCGCACGCGCTCGTTCTCGGTCGCCATTTCCTCGCGTGCGATCCGGAACGCCTCGCCCATCCCGACGATCTGGTGCGTCGCGAGCGTACCGGAGCGCATCCCGCGCTCATGACCGCCGCCATGCATTTGCGCCTCGATCCGCACGCGCGGCTTGCGACGCACGTACAGCGCACCGATGCCCTTCGGGCCGTAAGTCTTGTGCGCCGAGAACGACATCAGATCGACCTTCAGCTTGGCCAGATCGATCCCGACCTTGCCCGTCGACTGCGCGGCGTCCACGTGGAAAATAATGCCCTTTTCGCGGCAGATCTCGCCGATCGCAGCGATGTCCTGGATCACGCCGATCTCGTTGTTCACATGCATCACCGAGACGAGAATCGTGTCCGGACGCAGCGCCGCCTTGAACGTGTCGAGGTCGATCAGGCCATCGGCCTTCACGTCGAGGTACGTGACCTCGAACCCTTCGCGTTCGAGTTCGCGGCAGGTGTCGAGCACAGCTTTGTGCTCGGTCTTGACCGTGACGACGTGCTTTCCACGGCTCTTATAGAAGTGAGCCGCGCCCTTGATCGCGAGGTTGTCCGATTCCGTCGCGCCCGACGTCCAGATGATCTCGCGCGGATCCGCGTTCACGAGCGCCGCGACTTGTTCGCGCGCCTCTTCGACGGCCCGCTCCGCATCCCAGCCATAGGCATGACTGCGCGAGGCCGGATTGCCGAACTGCTCGCGCAGGTAGGGGATCATCTTGTCCACCACGCGCGGGTCGACGGGCGTCGTCGCGCTGTAGTCCATGTAAATGGGCAGGTGGTGCGGCTTGTTCATCAATGACTCCGGGGAAATCGTTGTATTGGGGGTCGGCGGCGCGCGTCCTCTACCGGGATCGATCGCGTCGCGGCGCATTGAAAACCCTTAGCTCACCGTCGAACTCGCGATGTTGAAGACCGAGTTCGGACCCATGGGGGCCGTTCGCGGCGCCTCCACGGCCGGTGCGTCAGTGCGGCGGTCGCGCAGCACGGCGGCTGCCCCTTCGCGCGCACGCTGCTGATCGACGAGGTCTTGCAGCGAGACCGAATCGAGGTATTCGACCATCTTCTGGTTCAGCGTCGACCAGAGTTCGTGCGTCATGCAATGTCCGTCGGGCTGCTTGGTGCCTTCGCAGGTACCCTTCCCGCCGCATTGCGTTGCATCGAGCGGTTCGTCGACGGCGATGATGATGTCTGCCACCGTGACTTCCTGCGCGCGCCGGGCAAGGTTGTAGCCGCCGCCGGGCCCGCGGACCGACTCGACGATCTCATGCCGGCGCAGCTTGCCGAACAGCTGCTCCAGATAAGACAGCGAGATACGCTGACGCTGGCTGATGCCGGCGAGCGTCACCGGGCCTTGCTCCTGGCGCAGGGCCAAGTCAATCATCGCCGTGACGGCGAAACGACCTTTCGTGGTGAGTCTCATAATGACGGGGACCGGAATTCTCGACGATTTTTGTCAAGTATAAATACATGACGTTTTTAGTCAAGTATCCCCTGCCGGCGGTTAGGTTATTAGTGAGCGAACAACCGTGCGGTACGCCGCAGCGATGCCCATGGTCGTTCACGAAGCCAAGGGCAACATCGCCGACAGATGCGCCAGAACGCCCCGACAGGCGTCCTCGCACTGATCGAGCACGCGCTCGAAGCCATCCGCGCCGCCGAAGTAAGGATCGGCAACTTCGCGGCCCTGTCCCGGCGCCGCAAACTCCATCAGCAGCCGCACTTTATGACGATGCGACGGGGGGCAGAGCTGCAACAGGTTGGCGAGGTTCTTTTCGTCCATGGCCAGCAACAGGTCGAACCGGTCGAAATCGATGGCAGCGACCTGCCTCGCCCGCAGCGTCGACAAGTCGTACCCGCGCGCATGCGCGGCCTGTTGCGCGCGCTCGTCAGGCGCCGACCCGACGTGCCAGTCGCCCGTTCCGGCCGAATCGATGACGATCCGCTCGCCCAAACCGGAAGCCTCGACCACCGCGCGCATGACACCCTCTGCTGTGGGCGAACGGCAGATGTTGCCGAGACAGACGAAACAGACGCCGACGGTTTTCATGCGAATCCGGATTTAACGAAGCGAGGCAAACATGCCCCGGACGACAAACGCGTCATTATATAGGGCAACAGCGGGAGCGCCCGGCCCTGCGACTCAGGAGGGCTCGGCCAGCCCGGGCACCGCAGCACGGTGCCGGCTCACCGGCGCGACCGCGGCGGCCACATCGCCGACGAGGCCATACGACACGGCCCGCGCCAGTTCGGCACTGACGCGCTCGGCGCCCAGCGGCGCGTGCGACACCGCGCCGCTGTCGTACGCGCGCAGGCTCGCGAGTGCAAACAACCCCAACACCAGTACCAACGGCAGATAGCTCGATATTTTCGTTCTCATGTCGTGCCCCTCGATGGTGGCGGCCCACTCCGATAGCAAGCCCATCACGCCATGGATAAAATTCTATAGATCGACCCTATCGAAACAAAGGTGCGAATAGCGAATTCTGAGTTGCGCTGGAATCAACAATCACGGAGCAGCCCCGTCGATACCGTGCCGCCGCAGGAACGCCAGCCGCACCGCGGCCCAGGAGCACGTCGGGGCGTCTACCCGAGATGGCTGCGCGAGGCGGCGTAGAGTTCGCGAAATGTGCGCCCGACGGGCGCGGGCATGTCGCGCGTCGCGGTCCAGCCTTGTGCGAGCGGGAGCCGCGCAATCGAGCGGCGGCTGCCGCCTGCCCGTTCGAGCACGCGCACGGCCAGCTTCGTCAACATCGCATAGAGCGTCGGCCGCATGGCCACGAAGCCCCAGGCCGCCAGCGCGAACCGCTCGCCGAACGGACGCAGCCGCCGCTCGGTTTGCTTCTCGCGCAGTTTGCGCAGCAAGTCCGAGAGCGGAATCCCGACCGGACAGACGCTATTGCATTCGCCGCACAGGGTCGCCGCTTGCGGCAGGTCGAGCGCTTTGTCGATGCCGACATAGCTCGGCGTCAGGACGGAGCCCATCGGCCCCGGATACACCCAGCCGTAAGCGTGCCCCCCGACCTTCTGATAGACGGGGCAATGGTTCATACAGGCCCCGCAGCGGATGCAGCGCAGCATCTCCTGAAAAGCGCCGCCGATCAGCCCGGTGCGGCCGCCGTCCACGAGGACCACGTACATATGTTCCGGCCCGTCCTCATCGCCCGGGCCGCGCGGCCCCGTCAGCAGCGAGAAGTAGTTGGACGTGGCCTGCCCCGTCGCCGAGCGCGGCAACAGACGCATGGCGACGGCGAGGTCCTCGAGCGTCGGCAGCACCTTTTCGATTCCCGTGACCGCTACGTGAACGCGCGGCATCACCGTGCACATACCCTCGTTGCCTTCGTTCGTGACGATAGCGACCGAACCCGTCTCGGCGATCAAAAAGTTGCCGCCCGTCACGCCCATGTCGGCAGACATGAACTGCGGACGCAGCACCTCGCGCGCCTCGCGCGTCATCTGCGTGATTTCGGACAGCCGCGGCCGCTCGTGCGTCTTGGCGAACAGGTCGGCGACCTGCTCTTTGTCCTTGTGCACGGCGGGCGCGATGATATGGCTCGGCGGCTCGTTGTCGTTGATCTGCAGAATGTATTCGCCGAGGTCGGTTTCGATCGACTGCACGCCCATTTCGCCGAGCACCGCGTTCAGGCGCATTTCCTCCGACACCATCGACTTGGTCTTGATGACCTTCTTCACGTCATGCCGACGGGCGATGTCGGCCACGAGCTTCGCGGCATCGCGCGTCGTTTCCGCGTAAAGCACGGTCACGCCGCGGCGCGTCGCCTCTCGCTCGAATGTCTCGAGCCAGACGTCCAATTGCTCGATGGCCCGGTTGCGCCTCGCCTTCAGTGCATCCCGCGTGGCCGGGAAATCAATCTCGGTGATGGCTGCTGCGCGCGCTGACACGAATTTCGTCGACAGCTTCGTCAGGTTTTGTTGCAGACGCGCGTCGGCCAGACTGTCTTTCGCGCGCGCCTTGAAGTGCATCGATTGAACTTGCATGAGCGACTCGGTCGAACTGGGGAAGAGGAAGGCCCGAAAAACTGCGGCACACGCCGCAGGCCGAGCGCCCGGGAGAGGCCGGGGCGGCCGCCCGCGGGCCGTGCGTTACGCGTCGCCGGCCAACAGCTGCGCGATATGAAGGACGTGCGTCGTGGTGTCGCCCGTGCGGCGCAGACGCCCCTCGATGTTGAGCATGCAGCCGAGGTCGCCGAGGACCACCGTCGCCGCGCCGCTCGCCCGGATGTTCGCGCATTTTTCGTCGACGATCGCCGTCGAGATGTTCCCGTACTTGACGGCAAACGTGCCGCCGAAGCCGCAGCAGTGCTCGCAAGCCGGCATCTCCGTCACGGCAACGCCGCGCTGGGCGAGCAGTGCACGCGGCTGCGCCTTGATGCCCAGCTCGCGCAAGCCCGAACACGAATCGTGGTAAGTCACCGGTCCTTCGAACTCGCCGCGCGGCAAGCTGACCTTCGCGACGTTCACGAGAAAGTCGGTCAGCTCGTAGACGCGCTCGCGCAGCCGGCCGTATCGGCCCATCAACTCGGGATCGTCGCGAAAAAGGTCGCCATAGTGGGCGCGAATCATGCCCCCGCAGGAACCCGACGGAACCACGACGTAGTCGAACTGCTCGAACTCACGCAGCATCTTTTCCGCGAGGTCGCGTGCGACGCGGCGGTCACCCGAGTTGTAGGCAGGCTGGCCGCAGCAGGTCTGTGCCCGCGGCACCTCCACCTGGCACCCGGCGCGTTGCAGAAGCCGGATCGCCGCGAACCCGACCGACGGGCGATGCAGATCCACCAGGCAGGTCACGAACAGACCGACTCGCATGGCCCCTCCGGTGAGAAAACGGTTCCGATTATCCGTCGTTTGGCGCGCACAGCGGCACAGCGCGCCGAAAAAAAGCTACGTTGGCGGATTCGAGGACCGATTCGAACGCCGTTCGCTTTTTTCACGATACGAGATACAATGGGTTTTTCGTTAATTGCCTTGTCAACCAATTTTACGATGAGCGAAACGAACCAGGATTCCAAGACGTCGATTCAGGTGATCGAACGGATGATGCGGTTGCTGGATGCTCTGGCCGCCCACACCGACCCGGTCAGCCTCAAGGAGCTGGCGCTGAGCACGGCGCTGCATCCGTCGACGGCACACCGCATTCTCAACGACATGGTCACGTGCCGTCTCGTCGATCGTTCCGACCCGGGCACCTATCGGCTCGGGATGCGGCTGCTCGAACTCGGCAACCTTGTGAAAGCCCGCTTGTCGGTGCGCGACGCGGCGCTGATGCCAATGCGGGAACTGCACCGGCTGACGGGGCAAACGGTCAATCTGTCGGTGCGGCAAGGCGACGAGATCGTCTACATCGAGCGCGCGTATTCCGAGCGCTCGGGCATGCAGGTCGTGCGGGCGATCGGCGGCCGCGCGCCGTTGCATCTGACCTCGGTCGGCAAGCTGTTCCTCGCGGCCGACGAAGCCTCACGGGTGCGCGCCTACGCGATGCGCACGGGCCTGTCCGGGCATACGCAAAACAGCATCACCGATATCAGCCGCCTCGAGCGCGAACTGAATCAGGTTCGCCAGCAATCGTGCGCGCGCGACAACGAGGAGCTCGAACTCGGCGTGCGGTGCATCGCGGCGGGCATCTATGACGACACGGGCAAGCTCGTGGCCGGACTGTCGCTGTCGGCGCCGGCCGACCGCCTGCAGGACGCATGGCTCAACCAGCTGAGCCGCACGGCGCTGACGATTTCCGAATCGCTCGGGTATCACCCCGAAGTCTCGCAACCCGCCATGCAGCAAAAGCCGGCCTGATCGCTGGCCGGCGGCTCGGACGGCCAGACCGCCCGCAATACGCACACGCGTCGGCGGCAGCAGCCGCGCCGTCGTACCGGCAAAAAAAGCCCCGCTCGAAAGCGGGGCTTTTTTGTGCAGAGAGGCACGCGCCGCGTGTCAGGTACCGCGGCCGCCGGCGTCCGCGCTCGTGATGCGCTGATCGCCGCCGTTGTCGAGCCACGTACGCAGACGGGCCGCATCGGCAAAGCGCGAATACTTGCCCATCGAGTCGAGCAAGACCATGATCATCGGCCGGCCGTGAATCGTGGCCTGCATCACGAGGCACTCCCCCGCCTCGTTGATGAAGCCGGTCTTCTGCAAACCGATGTCCCAGCTCGGATTGCGGATCAGCGCGTTCGTGCTGTTGTAAGCCAGCGTGCGCTTGCCCGTGAACACATCGTAGCTGCGGTCCGTCGAGAACTTGCGGATCAGCGGGTACTGATAGGCGGCTTCGACCATCTTCACGAGGTCCCGCGCCGTCGAGACGTTACGGCTCGTCAAGCCGGTCGAATTTTCGAAATGCGTGTCGACCATGCCGAGCGCCTTCGCCTTCGCGTTCATCGCCGCGAGGAACGCCGGGCGTCCGCCGGGGAAGTAACGCGACAGCGCGGCGGCCGCGCGGTTCTCGGAAGCCATCAGCGCAATATGCAGCATGTCCTCGCGCGAGAGCACCGAGCCGACCGACAGGCGCGAGCCCGTGTTCTTCTCATAGTCGCGGTCCTCGTCGGTGACTTCGATCTCGTCGGTCAGCGGAGCCTTCGAATCGAGCACGACCATCGCCGTCATCAGCTTCGTGATCGAGGCGATCGGCACGACGGCATGCG
>CBJMQH010000137.1:0-11182 GCA_966431825.1 uncultured Trinickia sp. | reverse complement strand
CGGTTTGCCCGAGTGCGAAGCCGTCGCGGGCAATGGCGACGAAGGCTCGGGCCCGCTGTTACTGGGCATGGTGTTTCTCATACCACTCGCGCACGACGCGCAGCGTGTTCTCCACGTGCTGGTCGGGCGACAGGCTCGTGTATTCGTAAAGAATCGTCCCGTCCGGCGCGATCACGTACGACACGCGGTTCGCCATCGTCTTCACGAGCGGCATCGCCGCGTCGTAGGCATCGATGACATGGCGCTCGGGATCGGCCGCGACCGGGAATTTGCTGCGGCACTCGCTGACCGAAAATTTCGCGAGCGTGGCGATGTCGTCGTGCGAAACCCCGATCACCGTCGCCCCGTACCGCTTGTACTGGTCGACCGCGTCGGCGAACTCGTGCGCCTCGATCGTGCAGCCGCTCGTGAAAGCAGCCGGGTAGAAGTAGACCACGACGGGCCCATGCTTCAGTGCATCGGACAGCGCATAGGTATAGGTCTTGCCGCCAAGCGAAGCCTGCGTCGTGAAGTCGGGCGCCTTATCGCCGGCCTTCAAGGTAGCCGCGGCATCGAGCGACACGGACGCGAGGCCTGCGGATAGGAGCACGGTGCACAGCCACTTCGTCGTAAATCGTTTCATCGGTAATCGCCCTTTCGGAAGGAAAACGCTAAACGTCTGCATCGCTTGCGAACCAGGCGGCCGCCGACAAGTTCAGATCGGCGAGTGCGGCCGGCGTCAGGGCCGTGAGTTCTCGATAGACGTCGCTCGCGCCGCTGACGACGGTTTCGGCATAGCCGCGTTCGGCCGCCTCGGCCACGCTCAGCAATGCGCCCAACATCCCCGTACGGTTGACGATCGCGTCGCTGATCTCCGGTACGAGCCCGAGGCGCCCAAGCGCGTCCGCCGGGTTGGTATCGTCGAACAGCGTCGGGACGAGCGAAAAGATGCCCGTCATGAAGGCCGCATCGACGAAACGTTCGTCACCCGCGCGCACGTGGCCGGCAGCGAGTTCCATGAACCGCGACCGCGTACCGGCCAACTGCATCAGCGGATTGGAGCGCCACGGCAGCTCGCCGTGCGATGCATAGAGCAACAGCTGCGCCCAGCGGGCCACCTGCCGTGTTCCGGCTGCGAGAATCGCCTCGCGAACCGACGCGATGCGCCGCCCGAGTCCGAACGCGCTCGAGTTGACGAGCCGCAGCAACTGCATAACGACATCGGGATTGCGCTTGAGTTCCAATTCGAGCTCGGCAAACGGCGCGTCGCTTGCAATCAGCGCCAGCACGCGCAGCAGCGACTGCCGCGACGGGTCGCTGCGGCGTGCGCTCAGCACCTGCGGACGGGCAAAGAAATAGCCCTGAAACAGGTCGAACCCGAGCGCTTGCGCGAGTTCGAAGTCCTCACGCGTTTCGATCTTCTCGGCCACGAGCCGCTTGCCGCTCTCCCGCAACAGATGCGCGAGTGCAGGCAAGGCCTCGCGGTCGGCCAGCAGGAAATCGACCTTGACGATATCGATGTACGGCAACAGCGCCAGGCGTTCGTCGCCGCGATCGGCGATGTCGTCGAGGGCAATCCTGAAGCCGGCACGGCGCAGTTTCTTGAGCCGCTCGATCAAGGCGGCATCCGCCCTGACCGTTTCGAGCACTTCGAGGATGAAGCGCTGGGGCGGCAATAGCATGACGATATCGTCGAACAACAGCTCGCGGCTCAGGTTGATGTACCCGCGATGCACGCCGAGCGCCGCTGCCACGCCGAAGCCGCCAATCGTATTGGCCACGACGCGCGCCGAGGCCTGATCGTGGTCGCCGAACGCCGCACGGTTTTCGAAGCCTGTACGAAAAAGCAGTTCGTACGCTTCGAGCGCGCCATTGCGCGCGAGGATTGGCTGACGCCCCAAATAGACGCATTCGGTCACCGGTGTCGCGTGACTGAGATGAGCGGACGGGTGTTGCGCGCCCGCCACTGGGATTTCGGCCATGTTGGTCCAACTTTGGTTCTTATCAACGATCACGTGCGCGGCGCTTCGGACGCCTCGCACCAACTTGCTCTTCCGCCTGCGCGTTTCGCACGAGCGCGACCCCACGCGCGCGCTCACCGGATGCCGGCGCCAGGGGTCGCCCGGCGCACTGGCGCATTCTCTCGGAAAAAGGTCCCCTTTGCATGCTCGGGGCGACCCCGAGGCGAATTTTGTCGGTTTCGGGACACGATCACCTAAAGAAATGCGGCAGGGTGCCGTTAAGACCCGTGATGGGTGGAAGATCGGTGCATCGCGCGAACGCATGCGCGCGCCGTCGAGTCGCTCGGGCCTCAGGGCCGCACCCCACTCGAAGCAAGCCGAACGAGAAAGCAGTCGTCAGCGAGAACGAATGGAACCCAAAACAAGCAGCGCAACGCGCCGGAGTACATGGCGTGCGGCCCTCGACCTATTTCGCGGACGCACGCTCGCCGAACGCGAAGCGGTGGGCGAGCGCGAGCTCGAGGAAGCGCCGCATGTGCAGGCGCACCTGGAGGAAACGGTCGGCGCTGTCGATTTCCTGGCCCAGGTCGACAGCCAGTTGCGCTTTCGCTACATCTCGGACGCAAGCCTTGCCTTCATCGGTTACCGCCGCGAGTACCTCGAGACCGTCACGCTGCACGAGTTGGTTCCTTCGTCCGAGGTGGATGCGCTCGACGCGCTGATCGCGCGCGCCACCAAAACGGGCACCGTCGAGAAAGCAGCGCTTCATCTCATGAAGTCGCTCACCTACCCGATTCCGGTCGAATTGCGCATCGTACCGAGCATGCTTGCCGGTGAAGCCGGGTTTGCCGTCTGTGCGTTCGATGTCTCGTCGTGGCGCTCCAGCGAGGAACGCCTCACCTATGAATTGCACAATGACCGACTGACGGGGCTCGCCAACGGCGTCGCGCTGACGGCGGCCGTGCGGCGCGCCCAGGAAGAGGCCGACCTCGACGACACGGGCGCCGCGCTGGTTCTCGTCGATCTCGACGACTACCAGCGTGTGAACCGCGCGCTCGGCTACGACGCAGGCGACGCCCTGCTGCGCGACACGGCACTGCGCCTGCAGGCCAGCGTTTCGACAGACGAAACGCTGGCGCGCCTGACGAGCGACGAATTTGCGATTCTCGTGCGCGCCGCGACGCGCGAAGACGCCGCCACCGCCGCCGAGGCGCTAGGCCGCCGGATCATGACAGCTGTTCAGCAGCCCTATGCATTTCATGGGCAGCCGGTGCACCTGTCGGCGAGCGTCGGTATCGCGCTGTATCCGGATCCTGGCCACGACGCCGGCGCCACGGGCTACCACGATCAGCTGCTGCGCCGTGCCGATCATGCGCTCGCGCAAGCGAAGGCGGCCGGCAGCAACACGCTCGCGTTTCACAAGCCCGAGGCCGACCCGGCAGACGCCGAACGGCTCAAGCTCGAAGCCGATCTCTACGACGGCGTGCGCAACGGGGAATTCTCGCTGCATTTCCAGCCGATCACCTCCAGCCATACGGGCGGGGTCGTGGGGGTGGAGGCGCTGATCCGCTGGCACCATCCTGTCCACGGACTCGTGCCGCCTTCGACGTTCATTCCGCTCGCGGAATCCATCGGACTCATTAACTATCTCGGCAACTGGGTGCTGAAGGTGGCCTGCATGCAGCTCGTGCAGTGGGACACCCGGGGCATCGCCCTGCAGTACGTGGCGGTGAACGTATCGCCGCAGCAATTCCGCGATCCCCGCTTTCAGCAAAACGTGCGCGACGCGCTCGAATTGACGGGCATCGATCCGCAGCGACTCGTGTTCGAAATCACAGAATCGCTGCTGATGCAAGACCCCGCGCATGCGAAGGCGCTGCTCGAAGAGCTGACGGGGATCGGCATCCGCTTCGCTGTCGACGATTTCGGCACCGGCTACTCGAGTCTTGCGTACTTGCAACGTTTTCCCCTCGCAAAACTGAAGATCGACCGCAGCTTCGTCGAGAACCTGCTAACCTCTCGCAACGATCGCGCCATCGTGTCGGCTGTCGTCGGTCTGGCGCAGACACTCGATCTCGAACTCGTGGCTGAAGGCGTGGAGACGGAAGAGCAACGCCGGCTGCTCACGGAGATGGGCTGCGATCATATCCAGGGATGGCTCGTATGCAAGGCGCTGCCGTCCGAAGAACTCGCGCAGCGCTTCGAGGCGCGTACGCTGCGGTTGCACCAAACATCATGAGCACGCTTGCCGACTCGCACAGGCAAGCCGCTCGGCGGCGCACCGACGGTGCACCCAACATTGACATGCGTATGGTTTTGACGGGTTTCACATGGTAAAGGCGGCGCTGCTCGAGAAGCTTTGGGCGCGAATGAGTGAGCGCGGGGATTTCCCGATGCTGTCGCAGTCCCTGCGCACGACGATGGCCGCAATGCGCAACGACGATCTCGACTTCACGGCCCTCGTGCAGATCGTGCTGTCGGACTTCGCGTTGACCCAGAAGGTCCTGCGGCTCGCCAATTCGGCGATGTACATGGCTTTCGGCGGCAACATCACCACCGTTACGCGCGCACTGATGGTGCTCGGTATGGATGCCGTCGGGCACCTCGTGGTGGGACTCAAGCTCGTCGATCATTTCCACCATAGCGCGCCCCATCGCATCGACGCCAAGCTCGAACTCAACCGTACGATGCTGTCGGGCTGCGTCGCCCGCAAGCTGACCGAACACGGCGACCTGCGCGCCGGCGAAGAAGCCGTCGTCTGCACGCTGATGCGTCAGGTCGGCAAGCTGCTGGTGGTGTTCTACCTCGAAGCGGAATGGGAACAAATCCGGCGTCGCGCACAAGGCGGCGATGAACCGACGGCCTGCGTCGAAGTGC
Source organism: uncultured Trinickia sp. (assembly GCA_966431825.1). Lineage (GTDB taxonomy): Bacteria > Pseudomonadota > Gammaproteobacteria > Burkholderiales > Burkholderiaceae > Trinickia. Next base: position 6,365 of record CBJMQH010000137.1, on the reverse strand, counting down.
TCGGTGTCACGTTCGAGGAAATCGGCCTCGAAGCGGCTAACCGTTGGCGCCTGCCCGAGATGATCCGCGCCGGCATGGTCAGCTACGAGCCCGAGCAGAACGAGCCGCGGCAAGTCCAGTGGCTGCGTGCAGTCACGAACTATGCAACCGACGTGGCCGACGTCCTGACCGCCTCCGGTGCGTCGGGCGAAGCGTGCGAAGCCCAGATCGCCGAGCTTGCCCGGCGCTACGGCCCGGTGCTCGGCACCGATCCGGACACGCTCGTCGCCATGAGCCTGTCGCTCGCTCAGGAAGAAGCCGGCGAAGGCGTCATGCGCGAAATCGTCGAACTCCGGGCGAATGCCGATGCCATTGCACGCGCCGCCGTTTCGTCCGAGGCACGCATTGCCGCCGGCCTCGAAGACCTGCGCGCGCTGCCTTCCGAAAATTCGCTTGCGCCCGTACTCGCGCTCGCATCGGAAACGGTGCTGGCGGGGCTCGGTTTCTCGCGCACGCTCGTGTTCGTGCGGCAGGCGGCAGGCACCTATACGGCGCGCATGGGGTTCGGGCGCAGCGTCGAGCGGGTACTGTCCGCCCTTTCGTTCAACGAGGCATTCGAGCCGGACGTCTTCCATCTGGCGATCGCGAACTCGGTCGGCATCTTTATCGAAAATGCCCAGGACGCAAAGATGATCGCCCGGCTGCCGGGCTGGTATCGTCAGTCGTTCGACGATGCGCGCTCGTTCGTACTCCTTCCCGTCACGGCCAATCAGTCCACCGTTGCCCTGCTCTACGGCGATTGGTCGGATACGCAGCCTACACGCAAAATTACGCAGACCGAAATGAGCGTGCTTAATGAATTGGCGCGCGAACTCGGCCGCTTCTTCGCGCACGCGCCCGCAGCCGAAGTCGAAACGCTCTGATCGGCGGTCCCGCGCCGGGCTGCCCGCCGCCGCACCTGAAAAGTCGGCACGGGCGGCAGGGTAGACTTAGCCGCCGGTTGATCGGCAGCTAAGTCCCGCGGCAGCCAAGTCCCGCGGCAGTCATTCCTCGATGCGTTCGAGGCCGGCGTTGTCGCCGTGTTGGTCGGCCGTGCTGGCCCAGGCGGCCGCGGCGATGGCATGGTGCGCAAGTTCGGTCCACGGCAGCCCCAGCACATTGCTGGCTTGATCGAGTGCCGCCCAGTCGCCATGCTCCAGCGCCTCGATGGCCGAGAGCAGCGTGCCGAGCATCCCTTCCCGCTTGACGATTGCCGTGCGGATATGCGTCGAGAGCATCAGCGCATCGAGCGTGATTTCGATCGATTCCCCGAAGACCGCATCGACGAGCGAGAAGACGCCCGTGAGAAATGCGCTGTCGACCGTCTTGCGGTTCGCATGGGCCAACCGCGTGGCGGCCAGTTCCATGAAGCGCGCGCGTGTAGCCGCGAGTTGGACGAGCGGATCGTCTTCGAGCCGGACCTTGCGGCCGTCGGCATAAAGCAGCAGTTGGGTCCAGCGCGCGATGCGATTCGTACCCGTTGCATTGATGGCATCACGTAGCGTGGCGACCTTGCGGCCGATACTGCCTTCGCCCGAATTCGCGAGGCGCATCAAATGCATCACGAGGACTGGGTTCAGCTTCAGTTCGGCCTCGAGCTGCGCGACGCTAGGCTCGGCCGACAGCAGTCGCAGCAGGTTCAGCAGTGCATGGCGCGGTGCGCTGGAGCGGCGAGCCGATTGCGGATGCGGCCGCGCGAAGAAATAGCCTTGATACAGGTCGAAGCCGTGCGTCTTCGCGGCTTCGAAGGTGGCAGGCGTATCGACGCCGAGCGCGATCAAGATCTTGCCCGCCGACTTCAGCGCCTGCGTGAGCTTCGGCAGCAGCGCCGGCGCGACTCTCGCCACGTCGAGCTTGATCGCGTAGGCGTAGGGCAACAGCTTCGCAAACGTTTGATCGGGCTGGCTGACATGATCGAGCACGAAGCGATAGCGCTTCGCATGCAGCGTGACGAGGCGTGCGATCAGGTCGCCGTCCGCGCCGATTTCGGGCGGCAGCTCGATGAAGAAACGTTCGGGGGAAATGCGCAGCAACGCGTCGGAGAACAACATCGCGCGGCTCACGTTGAGGTAGCCGCGCTGGCCCGACAAGGCCACATAGACGTCGCTCGCGCCGAGCGTTGCAATCATGCGCTCGACGGCCGCATCGGCTTCGCGTTGGGCGGCGAGCGGATCGAGCAGCGCTTCGACGGGTTCTGCCGGCACGCCGTCAGGGCGCATCAGCAGTTCGAAACCGCGCAGCATGCCGTCTGCGTCGAGCAACGGCACGCGTGCGGGATGAGGGGCGGGTTCGATGGCTTCGACGCTCGGCGCGGCGTCTTCGCGTTGCACCTCGTTGATGGTCCCCATTACCGCTCCTTCTTCTTTTCTTCGATGGTTCTATTGTGCAGGCGCCGCCATTCGGCATGCCGCCATGCCCCCGTATCTTGCGGCCGATTATACAGGGAAGAAATGTCGAATTTGCGTACCCGCGCAGCGGCGCGCAACAGATCGGCACAACGAAGTTCATGTGTGATGCCGCGCGCGGGGCGGGCATTGCCGGGGCCCCGCACATGGCGATCAGCGGTGCTTACTTGAGGACGACTTCCACGTCGAAGTACTTGTGCGCGATCTTTTCGATCGTGCCGTCGGCCTTCATGTCTTTCAGCGTTTTGTTGAGCGCGTCTTTCAGTTGCTTGTCGCCCTTGCGCAGGCCGTAGCCTACGCCGGAGCCGAGCAGCTTCTCGTCTTTGACGACCGGGCCGGCAAATTCGAAGCCCGCGCCTTGCGGACGCTTCAGGAAGCCTTTCGATGCGGCCTCCGAATCCTGGAACGCAGCGTCGAGGCGGCCCGAGACGAGATCGCCGTAGACCTGGTCTTGCGTTTGATACGGCACGACGTCGACACCGGCCGGCGCCCATTTCGCCTTTGCGTAGGTCTCCTGAATCGTGCCTTGCAGTACGCCGACATGCTTGCCCTTCAGGGAAGCCGGCGTCGGCTGGAGCCCACTGCCCTTCTTCGCGATCAGCTGGTTCGGGATCGAATAGATCGGGTCGGTGAAATCGACCGCGGCTTGCCGCTGCTCGGTAATCGTCATGTCCGAGTTGATGGCGTCGAACTTGCGTGCCTTCAGGGCGGGGATGAGGCCGTCGAAGTCGTTTTCGACCCAGACGCACTTCACTTTCAGGCGCTGGCAGGCGGCGTTGCCGACGTCGATGTCGAAGCCCTGCAGCGTGCCGTCCGCGGCTTTCGATTCGAAGGGGGCATACGATGCTTCGACGCCGAAGCGGATTTCCTTCAGATCCGCCGCCGAGACACTGCCGGCCGCCAGCGTCGCCGCTGCGACGAGCGCGAGCGAGGCATTCTTTCGCAAGTTCAATTTCATCGGGTTGATCCTAAGAGCAGGTTGAAACGAGAGGCTGAGTTCCCGGCGCGCATCGTGTGCCCGCCAAAATCGCCGTTCAATCGCCTGTCACACGCTTGGTGCGGTGCGTCAAGCGTGCGGGCTCGGCATTGTACGGCCGCTCGCCGGCTCGGTGCGCTCGAATGAGCGCTCCACCTGCGGCCGTGTCACAACGCCCAGGCGCGCCGAAATTACAAATCGGTGTCGCGTTGAGACAAATGCGGCACGGCACGGCCAGGCCGGCGTTAGGCCGAAGCGACCCATCGTCTGGTTGATTTTCTCGTCTGTCGCCGTCAGGATGCACGCATGTCCCGCGCCGAACGCCTCATTCAACTGCTGCAAGTCTTGCGTCGTTACCGCCGCCCGGTCAGCGGCCAAGTCCTCGCCGACGAAATCGGCGTGAGCATCCGCACGCTTTATCGCGACATCGCCAGTTTGCAAGCGCAAGGCGCGATGATCGAGGGCGAGCCCGGTATAGGCTACGTCATGAAGCCGGGCTTCATGCTGCCGCCCATCATGTTCGGCTCCGAGGAACTCGATGCCTTGGTGCTCGGCATGCGCTGGGTAGCCGATCGATGCGACAAGACGCTCTCGTCTGGTGCGCTGAGCACCCTGGCGAAGATTGCGGCTGTGCTGCCAAGTGCGTTGCGTCGCGAGCTCGAGGAGTCCTCGCTGCTGATCGGTGCACCGTTGAAGCGGCCGACCCAAGCGGTTTCGCCGGACCTTTTGCGTGCGGCTGTTCGTGCGGAACGAAAAATCGAAATTGCCTATGTGGACGGGAACGGCACGCATTCGAGCCGCATCGTTTGGCCGTTTGCGTTGGTGTATTTCGACCAGGCCCGGGTGCTCATGGGTTGGTGCGAGCTTCGAGGCGATTTCCGCAATTTCCGCACGGATCGGATCCTGAACGTCGAGCAACTGGAGGCACGCTACCCCAAGCGCCGCGCTACCCTGCTGCGCGAGTGGCGCAAGCTCAACGAAGTCGCCAGTCGAACCATACTGCCAGAAACTGACAGCGTCCGGCACTAGACTCCAGGTCTTTCGTCAACTGGAGTCCAAAATGAAGTTCGCATCGGTTCGAGTCGTTACTGAGGATGTCGAAAGGCTGATCGAGTTCTACCAGCGGCTTTCCGGTATCGAAGCCATACGCTTGGCCGACGGGTTTGCCGAGATGCGTTTCGACGGCTCGACGCTGGCAATTTCATCCGCGCACTTGATCAAGCTTTTCAACGTCGGCGCAGCGACGGCTGCGGCGAATCGATCGGCCATCCTCGAGCTTGAAGTGCAGGATGTCGACGTAGTGTTCGAACGGATGAATGCGTTCGGAGCAACGATCGTGATGCCGACGACCCTCATGCCTTGGGGCAACCGCTCGCTCCTGCTACGCGACCCCGACGGGAATCTGGTCAACATCTTTTCTCGGCCCGCCTGCTGAGAAACCGGTCGTGACGGATGGCGCCCATGCGCGGACGTGCTCGTTCGCGCATGGGCAGCTTCAGCGGGCTGTGGGGCCGATATGTCGGTTTAGTTGTCGTAAAATTGGCCCGCCGGGAAATCGACACCTATTGAATTCCGGCTTCCATTTATGACCTTAAAAAACGTTATCCCGCACTTGGTGATGCTGTACTGCGCAGCGAGCTTGCTCACGGCTTGCAGCGATCATTCGACGGCGCCCACTCATGCGGCTTCGTCTCACGCCGCGACGGCGCAGCCGAAATCGTCGACGCCTCCGTCGCCTCGTACCTTCACGATCAATGCGCTTTCGCTTGCCGACGGCGACAATGAACTCAGCGGCTGCACGACCGAATTGACACGCGTAGGCGCACCCGAGTCGGCTGGGCCCGTTTTCCGCGAGAGCAGTTCGGACACCGAGGGAATCGGCTTCATTCGGATTGACGGCACGCTGATCCGGGTGCGTTTGAGTTCGAGCAAGGCGAATCAGCCGAGCGCCGCCGACGCGCAGGAATACACGCACGTGTTCGAAGACGCTTCGCACACTACCCGGGTGATCGAGGCGCTCAAAAACGGAGCCACCAATGAACAAGCCGATTCGACAGCACACGCCGGCTCGCTGACTATCATCTACAGGGGCGCGACGCAAACCCTGCGCGTGGAGGGCGGCACGGCGTGTTAAGGCGCTACTGCGCCGGCCAAGCGACGAGCGGCTGTTCCCAAGCCCCCCGATGCAAGCGAAGGATTGAATCGTGCCCAACCTGACCTGACCGGCGACCGGTCATGAAGGGGTGAACAGCACGCACAGAATCGAGACGCCCCGGAGCGAATGGCACTTTCCGTTTCGCATGTCGATACCGATCATGCCGCGCTCGTGGCCCACTGCACGAACGCGGTGCCTGCTTCGCGTAAAACGGCCTCGCGCGCGTCCATGCTGACGCCCGGGGCATCGTAATAGACCGCGATGAGAAGCGGCGCGCGACCGGGCGGACGAACGAGCGCGTAATCGTTGGTCTCGCTTTCAACGCTCGTGCCGGGCCGGTCGGCGGCTTGCCAGCCGGCAGGCAATACGGCGCGGATCCGGTTCAGACCCGGCCTGCAATCGGTCATGCCCTGCTCGAGTTGCGCGCGTGATCGCGCGCTCAGGACATCACCGAGCAGAAGGCGCTGCGCTGTCGTGGCAATGGCTCTTGGCGTGGTGGTGTCGAGGCCGCCCTGAGCGTGGTTCGAATCCGGCTCGTAGCGGTCCGAGCGCGTGACCGTATCGCCGAGTCCGCGAACGAACCGGGTCAGCGCGGCAGGACCGCCGGCGCTGCGCATCAGCAAGATGGCAGCTGTGTTGTCGCTCTCCACCAAAATCGCACGGCAGAGCGAATCGATCGACATTGCGCCGCGCGTGACGTTGGCTTTGGTTACAGGCGACGTGAAAATGAGGTCCTTGTCCGTATAGTGGATCAGGCGATCGAGCCGTTCTGCGCCGCTGTCGATGCGCGCGAGTATTTGCGCGGCGAGCA
>CBJMQH010000136.1:0-11185 GCA_966431825.1 uncultured Trinickia sp. | reverse complement strand
GCTCGTTTTATCTCACGCTTGCCGTGCTGCCGAAGGGAATGCGCGACCCGGTCGGGCTTGGCTATCTGCTCGCGCGCGCCGCCGATACGATTGCCGACACGACGCTGATTTCGCCCGAACAGCGGCTCGCCTTGCTGCTTGGCTTACGCGAACAGGTCAACGGTGCGGGTGGTGGGGACGCGCTCGTCGCGCAGTTGACCAGCGAGGTGGCTGCGCAGCAAACGCAGTCGGACGAGCGGGTGCTGCTCGAATCCGTGGGCGGCGCATTGGCCGTGCTGAAGGAACTGGACGAAACCGACCGCGAGGCCGTGCAGGCCATCGTGACGACGCTTTCGAGCGGCATGGAGTTCGACCTGCTCACGTTCGGCGACGAGCACGCGGGGGAACTTGTCGCGTTGCGCGAATGGGAGCAACTTGACCGCTATACGTACCTCGTTGCAGGGTGTGTCGGCGAGTTCTGGACGAAGATGACCTACGCGCATGTGCCGCGCGCGCTGCGCGGGAACGCCGAGGAGGTTATCGAGCGGGGCGTGTGCTTCGGCAAGGCGCTGCAGTTGACGAATGTGCTGCGCGATTGTGCGAAGGACTTGCGGATCGGGCGCTGCTATCTGCCCACCGAAATGCTCGCCTGGTATGGGCTGCGGCCCGAGGACCTGCTCGCGGCAGACGGATCCCGGCGTGCGCGTGCGCTTTTGTTCGCGCTCGTCGAGCGCACGCTCGAGCGCTACCGCGATGCGCTGGCTTACACGCTGGCGATTCGATCGACATCGATCCGCCTGCGGCTCGCTTGTATCTGGCCGATCGCGATCGGCATCGAGACGTTGCGGTTGCTCGTCGAGAATGACGCCTGGCTCGATCCGGCCCGCGTGTCGAAGGTGCGGCGCGCCGATGTGTATCGGATCATGGCGCGCTCGCTGGTTTGCGTGGCGTCGGACGGTTTGCTGCGGCGCTGGATCGAATCGCTGCTGCAGGGCGTCGAAGCGCGCCTTGCAGCGGTGCCTGCAAATATGCGGCAGGCATGAAATAATCGTCCGGCCCACACGACTGGCGCTAGCAGATGGCGTTCACCATCGGGGAGTGCGGGCGGCCGGCCGCAGGCCGGCCTGATGCCGCGCGCCTGGGCATTGCCTGAACCGATCCATGAGGAGTGAAGCAATGCCTACGACACACGCGCTCGTTGCATTCGGTCTCGTCGCGCTCGGATTCGCGCTGACGCCCGGGCCGAACATGATCTACCTCGTTTCCCGTTCGATTTGCCAGGGGCGCATGGCCGGCCTGATTTCGCTTGGCGGCGTGGCGCTCGGCTTCGTCTTCTACATGGTTTCTACCGCTTGCGGTGTGACGGCGCTGCTGCTTGCCGTGCCGTTTGCGTATGACGCGTTGCGTGTAGGCGGGGCGGTGTATCTGCTTTATTTGGCGTGGCAGGCGGTGAAACCGGGTGGGCGGTCGCCCTTTCAAGTGCGCGAGCTGCCGGCTGACAGCCCGCGCAAGCTGTTTGCGATGGGCTTTGTGACGAACCTGCTCAATCCGAAGATTGCGGTGCTTTATTTGTCGCTGCTGCCGCAGTTCATCGAGCCGCAGCAGGGCCACGTGCTGGGCCAGATGTTGGCGCTCGGCAGCTTGCAGATCATGGCCAGCCTGGCGGTGAACACGGTGGCGGCGATGACGGCGGGCTCGATTGCGGTGTTTCTGGCGCGGCGGCCGAGCTGGGTTCTCGTGCAGCGTTGGATGATGGGGACCGTGCTCGCCGGGCTCGCCGTGCGCATGGCGACCGAGGCGCGCCGGTAGGAATCGGCGGCCTGCCCCGCCGAGACGGCATAATAGCGGCCTCACACGAACGAGGTCGCTATGATCATTGAACCGCGCGTGCGTGGCTTTATCTGTGTCACGACGCATCCGACGGGCTGCGCCGCCAACGTCGAACAGCAAATCGCCTACGTCAACGGCCAAGGCGCGGTCGCCGGCGGGCCGAAGAAGGTGCTCGTCATCGGCGCATCCACCGGCTATGGCTTGGCCGCCCGTATTTCGGCCGCCTTCGGCTGCGGCGCCGATACGCTCGGCGTCTACTTCGAGCGCCCGGGCGAGGCGACGAAGGCCGGCACCGCCGGCTGGTACAACACGGCCGCGTTCGAACGCATCGCTCAGGCGAATGGCCGCTACGCAAAAAGCATCAACGGCGACGCCTTTTCGGACGAAATCAAGCAGAAGACTATCGAGACGATCAAGCGCGACCTCGGTCAGGTCGATCTCGTCGTCTACAGCCTCGCCTCGCCGCGCCGCAAACACCCGAAAACGGGCGAAGTCTTCACGTCCACACTCAAGCCGATCGGCAAGGCCGTCACGTTGCGCGGCATCGACACCGATCGCGAAGTCGTGAAAGAAGCGCAGCTCGAGCCGGCGACGCAGGCCGAGATCGAGAACACCGTCGCCGTCATGGGCGGCGAAGACTGGCGCATGTGGATCGACGCGCTCGCCGCAGCCGACGCACTCGCCCCGGGCGCCAAGACGACGGCGTTCACCTATATCGGCGAAAAGATCACGCACGACATCTACTGGAACGGCACGATCGGCGCGGCGAAGAAGGATCTCGACAACACCGTGCTCGCGATCCGCGAGAAGCTCGCGGCGCACGGCGGCGGCGATGCCCGCGTGGCCGTGCTGAAGGCCGTCGTGACGCAGGCGAGTTCGGCTATCCCGATGATGCCGCTCTATCTTTCGCTGCTCTTCAAGGTCATGAAGGAGAAGGGCACGCACGAAGGCTGCATTGAGCAAGTGTATGGGCTTTTCCGCGACAGCCTTTACGGCCCGACCCCGATCGTAGACGCCGAAGGGCGGCTGCGCACCGACTACAAGGAACTTGATGGCGAGGTGCAGGCGCGTGTCTCCGAACTCTGGGATCAGGTCACGAACGAGAATCTCTACGAACTGACCGACTTCGCAGGCTACAAGCAAGAGTTTCTGCGCCTGTTTGGGTTTGCGGTTGAAGGCGTCGACTACAAGGCCGATGTCGATCCCGACGTGAAGGTGCCGGGGCTCGTTTGAGCTTCGGGGCGTGTGCCCGGCGAAAGTCTTCGCAGGGCCCGCTTATCGTCCGGGAAGGGCGATAAGCGGGCCGCGCTCACCGGCCGGTGCCAGTGCCCGCTGCCTGCGACGCAGCTCGGTTTCGACAGATCGAGGCGGTTAGGACTCCTGAGGCCGCTCACGAGGAAATCGATGTTCGAACTGAAAACGCTGGCGCTGTTCGTTCTAACGGCAGTCGCCGAAATCGTCGGCTGCTACCTGCCGTACTTGTGGCTGCGTGAAGGGCGATCTGCCTGGCTCTCGCTGCCGGCAGCGGCGAGCCTGGCATTGTTTGCCTGGCTGCTCAGCCTGCACCCGGCCGCCGCCGGGCGCGTCTATGCCGCATATGGCGGTGTCTATATCGGCGTGGCGATCGCTTGGCTGTGGCTCGTCGAGGGTATCAAGCCCACGCATTGGGATCTGCTCGGCGCCTTTGTTGCGCTGTCAGGCATGGCGATCATCATGTTTGCACCGCGCGGCTGACGGCGCTGTGCGCCGCGCCGAATTGCCGGTGTGTGCGAGCGGGGCAACATCCGTCGTGGACTTGCCCCGCGACCTGGTGCAGGTGCCTGTGATAGGCGAGACGCCTCAGTTGCCGATGGCGCGCGCGGCGCCGTCGAGTTCCTGATTGAGTACGCGCTGCTCGTCGCCGGACAGGCCGCCGTCGTGTTGAGCGGCCATGTCCCGCTCTTCCTGGCGGATCACATCGAGACGATGATGCAAGCCGGCGCCGACGGGGGGCGGATAGTAGCCTTCGTTGACGCGGGCGTCGATGCGATGGCTCAGCGTATCGAGGCGTTGATCGATCTGAATGCGGCGCTCGACGGCCACTTCGTGCGGATTAGGACGCGGCGCAGGCGGCGGCGCGCTCGAACGGGGGGGCGGCGTGACGACGCAGGCCGCCAGCGACGAGATGAAAGCGCAGCAAAGGAGGGCGCGGGTTGTGCGGGGCAAGCGGGGCATTTGGGGCATCTTGTTCTCCTGTCACTCAGTGCCCTATGCAAGGTTTCTGAATGGTGTCGGCTTGTTATCGAGCGTGTGGTTTTTAGCGTGCTGACCACGCAGGACAAAACGGTTGAGGCCGCCGTCGCGATGACAGCGGACGGCGGTATTTTGTTACGAAGTCTTCCGAACCTACCGATCGACGTCAGGCTTCGACACGCACGAACGGCAGCCGCCGCCCTTCGCGGGCGCTCTCGTTGGCGAGTTCGATGATCGTCATGACATCGATGGCGTCCTGCGGCGTGACGGGGAAGGGCCTGCCCGTGCGAATCGACTCGGCTACGGCGCGATAGAACTCGACATAGGCGCCGTCGAGCGTCGGCCAGACTTGCTCGATTTCTTTCTCGCCTTCGAGTACGCGCAGCGTTCCGGCGGCATTGCCGCTGCCGAAATCCGCCGCGCCGGGCCGCAGCCCCGCCTTCAGTTGGTCCTCCTGCGTATCGAGGCCGGCTTTCACATAGCTTCCACGTGTACCGTGCACGGCGAAGCGGGGCGGCTCGATCGCGGCCAACGCGCTTGCATGAAGCACGACTTCCTTGTCGGCGTAGCCGAGCAGCAGGTGAACGTAGTCGGGGGCTTGAGCTTGGTCGCGGTGCGTCTTGACGGTCGCATAGACCGTTTGCGGGGCGCCGAACAGCGCGAGCGCCTGATCGATGAGATGCGGCCCGAGGTCGAACAGCAGGCCGCCGCCGCGTGCGGCTTCTTCGCGCCAGCGCTGGCGCACCTGCGGGCGGAAACGGTCGAAGTGCGACTCGAAGTGCACGACGCGTCCGAGCGTCCCCGCCTCGATCAACGCGCGCAGAGTCAGGAAATCGCCGTCCCAGCGGCGGTTGTGGAACGGCGCGAACAGGACGCCGTGTTCGCGGGCGAGCCGGGCCAGCGTGCGTGCATCGGCGGACGACAGCGTCACCGGTTTGTCGACGACCACATGCTTGCCGGCCGCCAATACCTTCGCGGCCATTTCGTAGTGCGTATCGTTCGGCGTGGCGATGACGATGCACTCGACGTCGTCGCGCGCAATCAGCGCGTCGAGATCGGCGACGACGGCCGCCTGCGGAAAATCGGCGTGCGCGCGCACCGGTTGGCTCGTGGCGATGGCGGCGATACGTGCATACGGTTCGCCGGGGCGGTCGGCCGGCGTGCCGCAGTGATCGATGACGGGGGCATGAAACGTGGCGCCTGCAAAGCCGTAACCCATCAGACCGATGTTCAACGTTGAAGCCATGCGTTTTCCTCCTGCGAACGACGAGATGAGCGGACGCATCACGCGCTCGCTCCGGCTGGCGCGAGCCGCATGCGGCAGACAAGTCGAACATTTTGGCATGGCTCGGGCCTGGGTCGCCGTTTGCCCGGCAAGCGGCCTCGTTTCCTCCGGGTAGCGCAGGCGAGCGGCGCATCCGTGTTAACATCGCGCACTTCCCCCAAACGGTTTTTCGCCGCGCGTCGGCTGCAGCAGGATGCGGCCCGCGGCGACCCCGCCAACCTCGTTACACCCATCCACAGACGATGTCCGCAGGATTGAATCCCGCTCAGAGCGAAGCGGTGCGCTATCTCGACGGCCCGTGTCTCGTGCTCGCCGGCGCGGGCAGCGGCAAGACGCGAGTCATTACGCAGAAGATCGCTCACTTGATCGAAGTGAAGGGGTTCGAGCCGCGCCACATCGCGGCCGTGACGTTCACGAACAAGGCAGCGGCCGAAATGCGCGAGCGCGTTGGCAAGCTGCTGGAAGGCAAGACGCTGACGACGCCCGGTAAAGAGGGTCGGAAGGTGCCCGTCAATCAGCTGACGGTTTGCACGTTCCACTCGCTCGGCGTGCAGATTCTGCGACAAGAGGCCGAGCATCTCGGGCTGAAGCCGCAGTTCTCGATCATGGATGCCGACGATTGCTTCGGCATGATCCAGGAGCAGATTGGCTCGACCGACAAGGGTTTCATCCGGAAGGTGCAGTCGATCGTATCGCTCTGGAAGAACGGGCTCGTGAGCCCGGAGGCTGCGCTCGCGAATGCGGCGAACGAGGACGAGCATCAGGCCGCGATCGTCTACCGCAACTACATGGCGACGCTGCAGGCGTATCAGGCCGTCGACTTCGACGATCTGATCCGATTGCCGACGGAGCTGTTCGCGGCCAACGAGGCGGTGCGCGATCGTTGGCAGAACAAGCTGCGGTATTTGCTGATCGACGAGTACCAGGACACGAACGCATGCCAGTACGAGTTGCTGAAGCTGCTGGCGGGGCCGCGCGCCGCGTTCACGGCGGTGGGCGACGACGATCAGGCGATCTATGGCTGGCGCGGCGCGACGCTTGAGAATCTCGCGCAGCTCGGTAAGGATTTTCCGAAGTTGCACGTGATCAAGCTCGAACAGAACTACCGTTCGACGGTGCGGATTCTGACGGCCGCGAACAACGTGATCGCGAACAATCCGAAGCTGTTCGAGAAGAAGCTCTGGTCCGAGCACGGCATGGGCGACACGATCACGGTTACGCCCTGCAACGATGAAGAGCACGAGGCCGAATCCGTGGTGTTCCGCCTCTCGGCGCACAAGTTCGAGCGGCGCACGCAGTTTCGCGACTACGCGATTCTCTACCGCGGCAATTTCCAGGCGCGGATCTTCGAACAGGTGCTGCGGCGCGAGCGGATTCCGTACGTACTCTCGGGCGGGCAATCGTTCTTCGACAAGGCCGAAATCAAGGACATCTGCGCGTATTTGCGGCTGATTGCGAACCACGACGACGATCCCGCGTTCATCCGTGCGATCACGACGCCGCGGCGCGGGATCGGCAATACGACGCTCGAAGCGCTTGGCTCGTTCGCCGGGCAGGCGAAGGTGTCGCTGTTCGAGGCCGTCTACATGGGCGGGATCGAAGCGCGCTTGTCGGCCAGGCAGGTCGAGCCGTTGCGGGTTTTCTGCGACTTCATTCAGCGGATCGCGGAGCGCGCGACGAAAGATGCGGCGACGACGCTGATCGACGACTTGATGGAGGCGATCCACTACGAGGCGTATCTCTACGACACGTTCGACGAACGGCAGGCGCAGTCGCGCTGGCAGAACGTGCTGGAGTTCCTCGAGTGGTTGAAGCGCAAGGGGACGCGGCCCGAGCCCGAACAGGCGGAGGATGGCGAAGCCACCGGTTTCGACAATGCCGATGGATTGGGCAACACGGGCAAGAACCTGCTCGAATTGATTCAGACCGTGGCGTTGATGTCGATGCTCGAGGGCAAGGACGAGGATCCGGACGCGGTGCGGTTATCGACTGTGCATGCCTCGAAGGGGCTCGAGTATCCGCACGTGTTTCTGGTGGGTGTGGAAGAGGGAATCATGCCGCACCGGGGTGGCGCGGACGACGAGCCGATCGACGATGCGCGCATCGAGGAGGAGCGGCGCCTGATGTACGTGGCGATCACGCGCGCGCAGCGCAGCTTGCATCTGAACTGGTGCAAGAAGCGCAAGCGCGCGCGGGAGACGGTGGTGTGCGAGCCGTCGCGCTTCATTCCCGAGATGGGGCTCGACGAGGCGCCGCCACCGACGCCCGAGGAGGCGCCGATGACGCCGAAGGATCGTCTGGCCAGCCTGAAGGCGCTGCTTCAGAAGTCCTGACGGTTATTTCGCTGCGTTGACCATGTAGTCGACGGCCGCTTTGACGTCGGCGTCGGACGCGTTCGAACCGCCCTTCGGCGGCATGGCGCCTTTGCCGTGCAGCGCGTAGTTGTAGACGACATCCATCGGGTCTTTGAGGCGCGGGGCCCAGTCGTCCTTGTTGCCGAACTTGGGTGCGTTCAGTACGCCGGCTGCGTGGCAGGCCTGACAGACCTGCGTGTACAGCGCCTTGCCGGCCCCGTTCGCGTCGGCGGCCGGCGTGGCGGCGGCGGGGGCGCTGGGCAGGGCGGCCAGTGCTGCGGCTGCTTGTGCGCCGACGGCGTTCACGTTGGCGCTTGCGCTTGCTGCGTTCTCGGGTGTCGCTCCCGACGCCGCGGCGGCTTGCGCTGCACCGCCGGCGTTCTTTGCCGGAGCGGTGGGTTCGGGGAAGTTGGCGCCGCCGTGATCGGCCATGTAGACGACAGCGCGCGAGATTTCGTAGTCGCTGTAGTCGTCGGGGCTTGTGCCGCCGCGGGCGGGCATGGCGTTCTTGCCGTTCAGGGCGCTGTGCAGCAGGGCGTCGTAGCCTTGAGCGATGCGCGGCGCCCAATCGGCGTTGTTGCCGAATTTCGGGGCACCGGCCGCGCCGGCGGCGTGACATGCGGAACAGACGGCTTGATAGACCTGCTCACCGGTTTTGAAGACGCGGGGGGCGTTGGCGTCGCGGATGTCGACCTGGGCGAGGGGGGCGATGCGCTTGGCGACGTTGGCATCGGCCAGTTCGTCGGTTCCTGCGCCGGTGCGGACGGTCTCGTTGACGTAGTAGGCGAGCAGCCAGATGGCGATGATGGGCACGCCGAAACAGGCGACGATCAGTGCGATCAACTGGCCCGGCGTTTTGATCGGTGCTCCGTGTGGTGCTTCGCTCATGCTTGTCTCGTCTCCCGTGAATATTGTTCGTGAGCGGTACAGCGCGACGGCAACGACTTGAACGGCAACGACTTAATTAAATCGACCAAACACGCCCGATTATAGACGCAACGTTTTGGCGTGGGCGAGCGGGCAGCGGGGGGCGCGGCGCGAGCGTTTACCCGTGGTTTGGGGAATTTGGGGTGGGAAACGGGCGACCGAGGTTCCGTTTTGCGGGGTTGGAGGGCGCGGACGCTGCGACGAGGCGGCCTAGGGCCAGCGGGCGTGCGGTGGACGCGTCAGGCGAAACCGGGTATCCTCTCGGTCTCGCTTGGCGATACGCTTCACCAATCGTCGCCACGCATCTCCCCTGATGCGCCCGTAGCTCAATGGATAGAGTACTGCCCTCCGAAGGCAGGGGTTGCTGGTTCGATCCCAGCCGGGCGCGCCAAAAATCTTTGGTAGAACAGCAACTTAGCGAAGTGCGCCACCATTGTGTCGCTGCCGTACGGAAATTGTACGGAAATGCTCCGCCTCTCATCTTTCCCTCGGCGCCCGACTTTCCGCTGCCCTCCGGCGTCGAAAGCAGCGTTTTTGCAACTGGTTTCAAAAAGCGTCGCGGTCCAAAGAGACAGCCGCGAACGACGCGTCCATGACACGAAACTCACCTTACGTTCGTCACCGGGAACTTCCTCGACAGCGACTCGACAAGGCGGCGCAAACCCAGCGTGAACAACGTGCGAACCTACTACGAGACGAGGCGAAAAAACTCAAATTGCCGGAACCCGGCCTCGAAGGTTTCATTTATAGCCTTGGTCCCGGCCTTCTCCGCGTCGAAAAGCCGGCGTCGCCGGAGATAATCGAAGCGTATCTACGGTTGCAAAGCGCCGCCCACGAACTGCACAGCGCGATCGAATCCGTGGGTAGACACGATGTCCATCATCGTTATCTCGCTGCGAACATTGATCAGGTGAAGAAGGATGTGGTCTCGCTGTTGCGCCCCGATAAGCCGCGTGCGACCGACGGCGAGGCTTTGTTTGCAGTGGACGCCGGAACCGTTCGATTTTCGTTCAATTCAAAGTCGGGTCGGCCAATCGACTATGTCACCGAGTTGGCTTGCGAGGCGGCGCTCGCGTGGCGTCTCTCATATAAAAAGTGGCCCCCGTTGAGAGGGGAGAGCGGTTTCCATCAGATGCTCAAGTTCGCTTGCCAGCGGCTGCTAGGGATGTCGAAGCAGGACGTCCCGGGCCGCAACGCAGTGCAAGCGGGCATCGCACTCTGCAAGGAGAGATGGGAAAACGGCTGGTCACGTGGCCGCATGCATAGCGCTGCCGATACGGCAGGCACGCTACAGATTCGAGCCAACAAAGTTTAAATGTGGCGCAGGTCGGCGCGGTACGCCAACCCACAATGGAGTCATTCGAACACGGATGAACTCCCATGGACAACAAACAATTCGGACCGCGCCTTCACCGGCTACCTGATGTCTGCGGACTGACCGGCCTCCGCAAAAGCTCCATCTACGCAATGATTCGTGACGGAAGTTTTCCTGCTCCCGTCCGAATTGGCCGCCGCGCGGTTGCTTGGCGTCAGGAGGATATTGGTCGCTGGATCGACAGTCGGCTGAGCACCGAGGCCGACACACAAGCTCTTTCGGGAGGCCGCCAGTGACCACCACACCTTTCCGTCACACACGCGACGCGCGGTCAGCAGCCCCAGAGGAATCGCGCGCCGTATCCGCTTGGCAGCCGCCCCGCATTATTCCGCGACTCACGAGCGACCGCCGCCTCGACCCGCTCGTTTACGGCTACCGTTACGATCCTGAATTCAAGCAATGCCGCCGGCGTGGCGTTGTTCGTCACGGGAAACTCATCGAGGCGATTCGGGCGAAGTCATTGCGGCTGATCACGGACCGGCCTGGACGCGCGCTCAAAGACGCTGTGAAGTGCTTTTTGCGGTCGCGTTTGGTTCAATTCGACGTACTGCATGACACTTGGCTCGATCACAAGGGCCCAAATGGACATCTGACGTTGCCCGAGCGTCAGGCAACCTTCTATGCACGATGGAGAGACTGGAGGACCGGCGGAGAACTGTTGCAGTGGTCGCTGGACCCTTCGATTACATGCGCTGAACCGTTCTACCGCCGGGGCAAGCCCAAAGGAGACGGCCGCTGGCGGACGTTCTACGCTCTCGACATCGCGCGGACTACGCGCCAACGCTTGGTTCAAGCGGCTTTAGCCGCAGCTTCGTGCAACCAGTATCGCCACCAAGCTATGTTCCGAGGCGGTATGTCGATCGTCGTGAGCGAGGTTACGCAGATGCTCAAGGACGACGCTCGCCTGACGTACTGCGCCGAGATCGACATCCGAAACTGCTTCGACGACATCCGGCTAGTCTCGGCGCGCGATGTGCTTCCGCTCTCACCAAAGGTAATTCAACAAACGCTGGCAATCAACGCACAGGAGGCAACCGACCAAAGAGTTAGAGAACATAGAAGACATGACCATTATCTACGGAGATGTGATGAGTCATTTGCATCTGGACCCTCGCTGGCTCTGCCTCAAGGCGCAGCCTCATCATCGCTTGTTGCTTACTGGCTAATCGACGCCGGGTTGCCGCCGTTTCCGACTGACCGCGT
>CBJMQH010000135.1:0-11285 GCA_966431825.1 uncultured Trinickia sp. | reverse complement strand
GATCTCGCCAAGGACACGCTGCCGCGCGACTTCCGCCATATCGATACCCGCAAGACGCGCGTGCTGGTGATCGAAGCCGCCTCGCGGGTACTAGGCAGCTTTCCCGAGGCGTTGGCCGACTATGCGCAGCGCAGCCGCGACGCGCAGGTGGCCGACGCGCTCGGCAGCGGCGATGCCGCGGCGATCTCTCGCCTGCTCGCCCAAGCGCCCGATGCATTCGGTTGTACGCACATCGACCGCGTTTGGCGAGCGGGCGAAGTGCTGACGGCTGCAGGACGAACCGGCGAAGTCGTGTCGCTCTACCGGTCGGTCGTGCCTGCGTGCGCGCCCGCTCGTAACCGCATCGCGACGCTCTACCGTGCCGAGCACGCGCTGCCGCAGCAGGAGGCCGATGCGCTGATCGATCTGGAAGCGGCCGAAGGCAAGCGCGACGCCGAAAGCGAGGCCGCCTTCGAGCGGTTGCGTTACGAACGTGCTGTTACGCAACTGGCTGCTGCGCCGTCCGATAGCGAAGAAGCGGCCCGGCAACTCGCTTCGCTTGCCCCGTCGATCCGTGTCCGGCACGACGCCGGAACGGCCACGCTTGCGGGCTGGATCTCGCTCGCGCAACACAAGACCGACGCAGCAGGCGAGTGGTTCGAAACCGCGCTGACTTTCGATCGCGATGCAACCGATGCCGCGCTCGGCTTGGCCGATGTCCGGATCGAGCAGCACGCTTACGACGAAGCGAGCGTGCTGCTTGCAGGGCCGGCGCTGCGCGACGACCCGCGTGCCCGCGAGGCGCGGGCGCGGATTGCGCTCGCGCAGGCGGGCGATGCCTATCGTCAAGGCCATTACGCGCAAAGCCTGGCACTGCTCGATGCGGCGGAGCGCGAGGGCATGGCGCAGTCCGATACCGAATTGTTGCGCGGTTGGGCGCTTTACGCGCTCGGGCGGTACCAGGACGCGGCAGCGCATTTCTCGGCCCGCTACGCGCGCCAGCACGACGAGGACAGCGCCGAAGGGCTGGCCCTCGCAATGCAGGCGTCGGGTGCTCAGGCGCGCCCTGCGGCCGACGATCGCGGTCCGCTTCGCAGCTACGTTGCAGCGCTCGAAGCCGAGCGCGATTTCTACAACAAACAGTTTGTCGAAGCGGGCGCGGCGATGCAGTCGGCGCTCGCCGGACCGGTCGACCCACAACGCGTGCTGCATCGTCTCCCCGCCGATTTGAGCGGCATCGGTGCTCCGTCGGTCTCGGCCGGCCTCGCATGGGGCGATCACGTCGGGGCTGCGGCACAAGGCCGGCTCAACGTGCTGGCGCCCACTGTGCGAGGCGAGTGGATCGACGGCACACGCCAGTACCAGCTGCGCTACCGGTCGCTCTTTCTCGATGCGGGACGCGCTTCGCTCGACGAGACGGTACCCGGGTTGCCAGCGGTGGTCGACACGACATCGCTGAAGGCCTTCGCGCAAAGCAAGACGCTCGGCGGCACGGTACGCGCGGACGAACTGCAAGCCATGATCTCCGATACGGTTCGGGTCGGCGCAGACCAGCGACTGAATGTCGATCTTGTGGGCGGTGTCGTGCAAGGCGGGCCCGGTGGCGTAGCGCCGAATGTTCGCGCGGCGGTGGGGCAGCAGGCCGGATGGGGCGGTTGGTCGGCGTTTTTCGGGATCGGCGAGCCGGTGCGCGATTCGCTCCTGTCATGGCGCGGCATGCGTCTTGCGGACGGCGCTTCCTGGGGCGCCGTCCAGCGCACGGAAATCGGCGCGCGTGCACGCTGGCAGGTCGGTCCACGCTGGAATATCAGCACGGGTACCCAGTTGCAATGGCTGACCGGGACGAGCGTCGTGCGCAACTTCGGGGTCTCGACAGACGTTTCGGCGGCCTACGATCTGCAACTGCGGCACTTCGACTATTTCAGCGTGGGGCCGGCGGTCCATTACCTCGCCTATGACCGCAACGAGAACTTTTATACATGGGGGCAGGGCGGCTACTATAGCCCGCAATCGTCGTTGAGTACGGGTATCGCGCTGCAATGGCTCTCGCAGGAAGGGCGCCGATGGCAGTGGCAAGGCAATGTCGAAACCGGGTGGAACGTGTCGCATCAAAGCAGCGCGCCTTGCTTCCCGAACGGCCTGCCTACGGATGCGCTGCTCGCACAGGTGGGGAGCGCGAACACCGCTGTGGCGCAAAACGCTTTCACTACGGTCGCGGCACTGACCTGTGCCGGCAGCCGCGACCAGGGGCCTTATGCGCACGTGCGGCTTGCAGCAACGTTGCGCCTTTCGCCGCATTGGCAGGCCGGCGTGCTCGGCGACGCGAACGTGACGCCGGGGCGCGACAAGCAATTTGCCGCGCTGGCGTTTCTGCGCTACTTTCTCGCGCCGCGCGCGGTAGTCTTCAGCCGCGACGTGGCCCGAAGCCCGCGCGACTTTTACCTGCGACTCGATGACGATCACGACTGACAGCCTGTTTTCCGTTCGGCGTTTCAAGGTTGCCCCGTTACCGCCTGTCGCCGCTCGGCACGGGCGCACGCTGCGCCGATGGTGTGCGCGTCTTGCCGGGGCGGCTGCCGCTGCATGTTTTGCCTTTACCGCGACACCGTCTGCTGCGCAGACGGGCTGGCCCGCATGGGACGCGTTTGTGAAGACACAGATCCAGGCTGACGGGCGGGTCATCGATCACACCACGTCGATTTACCAGAGCACGTCGGAGGGGCAGTCGTACGCCCTGTTTTTCGCGTTGGTCGCCAACGATCGCAAGACGTTCGACACGGTCCTCAAATGGACAGCCGACAATCTGTGCGCGGGCAACCTCGACGCGCAGCTGCCCGCCTGGCAGTGGGGCCGCAAGCCCGACGGCAGTTACGGCGTGATCGATGCGAATTCGGCAGCCGATTCCGACGCGTGGATCGCCTACGCGCTCTTTGAAGCCGGGCGGCTCTGGCAGGTAGCGCAGTACACGAATACGGCGCGCTCGGTGCTTGCGCGTATCCGCACGGCAGAAACCGCGGATCTTCCGGGCCTGGGGCCCATGCTGTTGCCCGGCCCGCACGGCTTCGCCACCGGTAACGGAACCTGGCGGTTGAACCTGAGCTACATGCCCTTGCCGGTGCTGCGGCGATTCGAGAGCGCCGATAGCGGCGGCCCCTGGTCGAACATCGCGGCAGGCACCGTACGGCTCGCTGCGGCTGCGTCGCCGCACGGCTTCGCACCCGACTGGCTCGCATGGCGGGCGCAGGGCGGGGCGGGCGTCGATGCGGCCAAGGGTGACGCCGGGAGCTACGATGCGATCCGCATTTATCTGTGGGCGGGGATGACCTCGCCGCGGGATCCGCTTGCCAAACCGTTGCTTGCGGCACTCGGCGGGATGCGCCGGGCTGTCGATGCGGCCGACGTTCCGCCCGAACGCGTCGCGACGCAAACCGGCGACTTGGCCGGTAGCGGGCCGGTGGGGTTTTCGGCGGCGTTGCTGCCGTACCTGGGCGCACTCGGCGACGACGCCGGTGCGAATGCCCAGACGCGCCGGATCGCGGCGATGCAGGCTGCTGCCGGCGATGCGAAGCAGGCGCTGGCTTACTACGACGCGGTGCTTCAGCTGTTCGGCGTGGGCTGGACTGAGCACCGGTTTCGCTTCGACGAGCACGGGCGTCTGATGCCCGCTTGGCGCCATTAGGAAAATGCTGGCGGTACTTTAAGCATCGGATGACTGCCCGGCACGCGTCGAATGTGGTCTGATCGATTTCGTCTGACATTTCGCCAACCGGCCCGCCGACGCTGAGAGAAAGAGCGGGCCACATCGTCATGGACGGAACCTACCGATGAAAACGAAGTTGCCCGCCTTGCTGTTGCTTGCTGCTTGTATCCCGCCCGCGTATGCGGAGTCCACTGTGCCGCTCGGGAATCTGGTTGACGTCGAAGCGGCTTTGCAGCGGGGCGCCGAAGTGTCGGTGACCGTCGATCTGAGTCAGTGCGCGCCCGCGGGCGGCACGAAGACGCCGGGTACGACGCGCGGCGGGCTGAAGATCGGCGCATACCGCATTACGCCTGACGGCACGCTAAGCTTCGCCGACGAGCATGCAACGGTCGATCAGGACGGCCTGCCGATCTGGCAGTTCATCCGCTATCAGGTCAAGCCTAATGACACGGTGGCGTTCAGCACCGATCTGTTCTCGCTGCCGAGCTATACGCGGCTGATGCCGCGCATTGCCTATTCGTGTGCGATCAACCAGGGCATCGCGTTCTTTACGGACCGGCATTGACGCAGCTTCCCGAGGCAGCGGCGCGTGCGCGTTCCGCTGCTGCGAGGAAGACGCGGTAAGATCCGGGCTTGCCATGCGGGGTTCGCATGGAGCGAAGCCTTCGATTTCCAATGAGTACGAATAAAACGGGTTACCGCGTCATCTTCTCCGAGAGCTCGCCCAATATGGGCGGGCAGGAATGGCAACTACTGCAGCAGATGAAAGCGCTGCGCGCGTCCGGAGTCGACGTGCTGCTTGCGTGTCGCCCCGGGGCGAAAATCGAGGCGCATGCCGCAGCGATGAATCTGGCCGTGCAGACGTTCGCTTTCCGCAACAGCGTGCACCTCCCGACGATCGTCGGGCTGCGCCGTCTGATCGGCGCGCTGCGCCCCACGGCTTGTATTTGCCACAGCGGCCACGATACGAACAACATGGCCATCGCGGCGCGGGCCTTCACGCTGCATCGGCCCAAATTGTTTCGTTCGAAGACCTATCTGGCCGGTCGGGCCTCGGCCTACAGCTACAACCATCTCGTTGATCGGACGTTCACGCCCAGCGAATATCTGCGTGCCGGCATTCTGGCCAACAGCCGCATCGACGCGAGCAAAACGCAGGTGATCTACCCGGGCGTCGATTTCGACAAGCTCGACCGCGAACGAGAGGCGGCCTTACCGCCAGAACTTGCCGCGTGGCTTGCCGCCACGCACGGCGCGCTGATCGTGCAGGTCGGGATGCTGCGTCAGGAGAAGGGGCACATCATGATGTTGGAGGCGTTGGCGCAGGCCCGCCCCCACATGCCGCCGATCCGATTCGCGATCATTGGGGGCGGCCCCGAGCGGCCAGCCATTGAGCGCCGTGCGGCCGAGCTGGGCTTGACCGACTGCCTCTGGATCGGCGAGTTGAAGTCCGTGGCGCCGATCGTCGCCCGCGCCGACCTGCTCGTCATGCCCTCGCTTGTGGAGCCGCTCGGGATGGCGCAGATCGAGGCCGCCGGGCTGGGTATTCCGGTCATCGCCACGCGTGTGGGCGGCATTCCGGAGACAATCGCCGATCATCGTACCGGGCTGCTCGTCTCGCCCGATGCGGCGAGTCTCGCGGAGGCGCTCGCTTTTGCGCTTTCGAATCCGGAGACGATGCGTGAGCTGGCCGAACGGGCGCGTGCAGATGTTCGTACGCGCTTCAGTGTGGAGCGCAACGCCGAAGCGCTCCTGGGCTTGATCGGCATGGCCCGCTAAGAGAGGGCGCCAATGGTGTCGCTCCGCCGTGTGACAGAATAGGCCGCATGGAACCGTTCGCGCCCGTCGGCCCGACATCGCTTTGAACGCCCTTTCCGCCACCGTCCCGATCTCGGTCGTCAACGGCTTTCTGTCCGGTGCCGAGCGTTCGGCCGTCGTGCGTCTGGCCGAGCGCTCGGGCATCGCGCACGAGCTGCTGTCGAAGCCGGGTGCGCGGGTCACACAGGAACAATTCTCGACGCTCTATCGGCTGCTCGCCGCCGAGCATGACGACGAGATGCCCGGTATCTTCAGCCGCCCACTGCGCAACGGCACGCTCAAGTTCCTCTGCCTGAGCCTGCTCGACGCGCCACGGCTCGAGGTCGCGCTACATCGTTTCGGCCAGTTCTTCCATTTGATACTCGACGACTTCAAACTCGTCTCGCGCCGCGATGGCGCATTGGGGCGCGTCGAACTCCTGGCCGCTCCCGACGGCCCCGGCGTGAGCCCGCTCGGCAGCGAGCTGATGCTCAAGCTCGTTCACGGTGTCGCCTCCTGGCTCGTACGCCAGAAAATCGCACTCGCCTCGGTGGAGTTCGCGTTCGCACGGCCGGCACAGGCGGCCGACCACCTCTACCTGTTTCCAGGCCCGGTGCAGTTCTCGCGGAACACGACGCAACTGTCCTTCGACGCCGCTTATCTCGACATGCCGGTCCGTCAGCGCAAGTCCGATCTGCAAGCTTTTTTGCAGCGCGCGCCCGAGGATTGGATATTCGTCACGTTCGCCGACCAAATGGCCTGCCATCGCGTGCGTCAGGCGATCGTCGAACGCCTGCCGACAGCGCCGAGCGTCGAAGACGTCGCCGACGCGCTGCATTTCTCGGTTCGCACGCTGTGCCGGCGGCTCGTGTCGGAAGGCACGACGTTCCAGGCCATCAAGGACGAGGTGAGGCGCGACATCGCGATTCAGCGCCTCACACGCTCCGACGATCCGATTGCCGCCATCGCTTACGACGTCGGGTTCGACAACCCGACCGCGTTCCATCGGGCCTTTCGCAATTGGACCGGCAGTACGCCGGCCGCCTACCGGAAAACGCCTTGAACGGCAGCGGCCTACGCGTGTTCCTGCGATTCCTGCGATAGGGCATCGGGCGTGTAGCGTCCGGCGTAGGCGTGCCGCAAGACGAGCTTCTGCACTTTGCCTGTCGTCGTCGTGGGCAGCGTATCGACGAACACGCCGTCATCGGGAATCCACCATTTGGCGACCTTGCCACGGTAGAAGTCGATCATTTGGCCAAGCACTTGCATCCTCTCCTCACATGAGCCCAGGTGAACGGACCTGATATCGATGCTGCCCGCTCCGGTCTTCTCGTGCCGGATTTCGCTCGGGGCAGCGGCGCCACGAGCTTAGCCCGGTCGGCCCCGCATTCGCATCACCCGATCCGGCCGTTGTATTGACAAATCGTGCCACCGCGTTGGCCTCTTTCTCCTTCCTGAACGGGACGTTCGGTTCCCGACTGTCGCGGCAGATTTTGTCAATGAAAGGGCAGATTCGGATATCGCGCCCCGGGCTGCGCAGCGCTAGGATCGTGCATCGACGCCTCGATGCGACGCGGCACGGACCGCTCGCGACGATCTCAAAGGAGACTGGATATGACATACCACGCACCACTCGACGACATGAACTTCGTGCTCGAATCGCTGGCCGACATTGCAAAGATCGCCAGCCTTGCGGGTTACGAGGACGCGACGCCGGAAACGGCGCGTGCCGTGCTCGACGAGGCCGCACGCTTCACGAGCGAGGTCGTGGCGCCGCTGAACGCAACGGGCGATGCGGCGCCCGGCGACTGGCACGACGGCGAAGTGCGCACGGCGGCCGGCTTCAAGGAGGCGTTCGCACAGTTCACTGCGGGCGGCTGGCAGGGGCTCGTCCATCCCGCGGCGTTCGGCGGACAAGGTTTGCCGAAGCTCGTGGCTGCGCCGTGCATGGAGATGCTCAATGGTGCGAATCTGTCGTTCGCGCTCTGCGCCCTGTTGACCGACGGTGCGATCGAAGCGCTGCTCACGGCCGGCTCCGAGGCGCTGCAGCAGCGTTACTTGCCCAAGCTCGTCTCGGGCGAGTGGACGGGTACGATGAATCTCACCGAACCGCAGGCGGGCTCCGACCTTTCGCTCGTGCGGGCGCGCGCGCAGCCGCAGGCAGACGGCACGTACAAGGTCTTCGGCACAAAGATCTTCATCACCTATGGCGAGCACGACCTGGCCGAAAACATCGTCCATCTCGTTCTTGCGCGCGTGCCCGGTGCGCCGGACGGGGTGAAGGGCATTTCGCTCTTCGTCGTCCCGAAGCGGCTCGTGAACGACGATGGTTCGCTCGGTGCGCGCAACGACGTTCACTGCGTGTCGATCGAACACAAGCTCGGCATCAAGGCGAGCCCGACGGCCGTTCTGCAATACGGCGATCACGGCGGTGCGACCGGTTATCTGGTGGGCGAGGTCAACCGCGGGCTCGAATACATGTTCATCATGATGAACGCGGCCCGCTTCGGCGTGGGCGTGCAGGGTGTGGCGGTGGCCGGCGCCGCCTATCAGAAGGCGGCCGCCTATGCGAAGGAACGGGTTCAAAGCCGGCCCGTCGATGGCTCGGCCAAAGAGGCCGTGGCCATTATTCATCACCCCGATGTGCGACGGATGCTGATGACGATGCGTGCGCTGACCGAAGGCGCACGGGCGCTTGCCTACGTGGCCGCCGCGCATGCCGATATCGCCCACCATGCCACTGATGAAGCCGAGCGGGCCCGCCACAAGGCGATCTACGAGTTTCTGGTGCCGATCGTGAAGGGATGGAGTACCGAAATGTCGGTCGAAGTCGCGAGCCTGGGCGTGCAGGTGCACGGCGGCATGGGCTTCATCGAAGAAACCGGGGCCGCGCAGTACTACCGCGACGCGCGTATCCTGCCGATCTATGAAGGGACGACGGCCATTCAGGCCAACGACCTCATCGGGCGCAAGACGTTGCGCGACCAAGGCGCCGCCGCGCAAATGATTCTGGCGGCCATCGACGAGACGATGGCGGCGCTGGCCGGTGCCGATGCCGGTGAGGCGGCAGCGGCCTGTGCCGCGATGCAGGCGCGCCTGAGCGAGGGACGCAATGCGCTCGCACGCGTGGTGGCGTTCGTGCTCGAACGAGGCAGTCGCGACCCGAATGCGGTGTTCGCGGGCAGTGTGCCTTATTTGAAGCTGGCGGGTATCGTGTTGTCGGGTTGGCAGATGGCCCGTGCCTTGTTGGTGTCGGTCGCCAAGCGTGGCGACGATCCGGCGTTTCATGGCGCAAAGATCGCCACGGCGCATTTCTTTGCCGAGCAACTGCTGCCGCAGGCGGCAGCGCTCGAAGCGTCGATTGTCGCAACGGGTGCGGTCAGCGCACTTTGCGCGCTGCGCGAAGATCAGTTCTGAGCGTCGAAAAGCGTATTTCCTATCGAGAACAGTGAGGAGTCGAGATCATGCAACGGAACACGGGACAACGCGAAGTGGTGGTCATCGGCGGCGTGCGCACGGCGATCGGCAAGTTCGGGGGCAGCTTGAAAGACTTTGCACCGACGGCATTGGGCGCGCTCGTCGTGCGCGAGGTGCTTGCGCGTAGCGGCGTCGCGGCCGATAAGGTCGGCCACGTTGTGTTCGGCAACGTGATTCCGACCGAGCCGCGCGATCTTTATCTATCGCGCGTCGCCACGCTCGATGCAGGCATTCCCGAGACGACGCCGGCTTTCAACGTCAACCGTCTCTGCGGCTCGGGCCTGCAAGCCATCGTGTCGGCCGCACAGGCGATCATGCTCGGCGACGCCGACGTGGCGATCGGCGGCGGCGCGGAGAACATGAGCCGCGCGCCGTACATCGCGCCTGCGGCGCGTTTCGGCACGCGCATGGGCGACGCGATGCTCGTCGACATGATGCTCGGCGCATTGAACGATCCGTTCGATGCGATCCCGATGGGCGTGACGGCAGAACACGTGGCGAAAGCCTATGGCATCACGCGCGAACAGCAGGATGCGCTCGCGCTCGAATCGCATCGGCGCGCCGCGCATGCCATCGCTGAAGGTCGCTTCAAATCGCAGATCGTGCCGGTCACGCAGCTCGTAAAGGGGCGCGAGGTCGTCTTCGACACCGACGAGCACGTGCGCGGCACGATCGAGCCGGCCGAACTCTCGACGCTGCGCCCGGTGTTCCAGAAGGACGGGACCGTGACGGCCGGGAACGCGTCGGGCATCAACGATGCGGCTGCGGCCGTCCTGCTCGCATCGAGAGAAACCGCCGATGCGCTCGGTGCCAGGCCGCTTGCGCGGCTCGTCGCGTATGCCACGGCCGGCGTCAATCCGCTGCATATGGGTATCGGTCCGGTACCTGCGACGCGGCTCGCGCTCGAACGTGCGGGACTGTCGGTCGGCGATATCGACGTCGTCGAGGCGAACGAAGCGTTTGCAGCGCAGGCCTGCGCGGTGACGCAGACCCTCGGTCTCGATCCGAAGAAGGTGAATCCGAACGGCTCGGGCATTTCGCTCGGCCACCCGATTGGGGCGACAGGCGCCGTGATCACGGTGAAGGCGCTCCATGAGCTGGAACGTATCGGTGGACGCTACGCGCTTGTTACGATGTGCATCGGTGGCGGGCAAGGGATCGCCGCGATCTTCGAGAGGCTCGCCTGAGGCAACGCTCACACGTCAAGGAGTCAAGCAATGGAAATTCGGAAGGTAGGCGTCGTCGGCGCCGGTACGATGGGCAATGGGATTGCGCAGGCGATGGCGGTGGTTGGCATCGACGTCGTCATGGTCGACGTGACGCAGGCTGCTTTGGACAAGGGCGTGGCGACGCTGCGCTCGAGCCTTGAACGGCTCGTCAGCAAAGGCAAGGTCGAAGCTGGCGTTCGGGACGCGGCGCTTGCGCGCATCGCGACTTCGACCGATTACGCCCAACTGGCCGGGGCCGAGATCGTGATCGAGGCGGCCACCGAACGTGTCGAGACGAAGATCGAGATCCTGCGCCGTATTGCGTCGGTGGTGGGCTCGGAGGCGATCATCGCATCGAACACGTCGTCGATTTCGATTTCATCGCTCGCGGCAACGATCGAGAATCCGCAGCGCTTCGTCGGCATGCATTTCTTCAATCCGGTGCCGCTGATGCCGCTCGTCGAGGTCATTCGCGGTTTGCAGACGAGCGAGAAGACCGTGGCCGATGTCGTTGCGCTCACCGAGCGGCTCGGCAAAGCGCCGATCAAGGTGAAGAATGCGCCGGGCTTCGTCGTGAACCGCATTCTGGTGCCGATGATCAATGAAGCGTTTTTCGTGTTGGCCGAGGGTATCGCGACGGCCGAGGAAATCGATCAAGGCATGCAGCTCGGCGCGAATCATCCGATCGGTCCCCTGGCGCTCGCGGACCTCGTGGGGCTCGACGTTTGTCTGTCGGTCATGGATGTGTTCCTCAAGGATTTCGGCGACTCGAAGTACCGTGCGTGCCCGTTGCTGCGCGAACTCGTAGCCGCCGGACGCCTGGGCCGCAAGAGCGGCCACGGCGTGTTTTCGTATAACCAAGGTTGAGGGAGACGCAGTTGAAAATTCTGGTGCCGGTCAAGCGCGTGGTCGACTACAACGTGAAGGTTCGAGTGAAGACGGACGGCACGGGGGTCGACATTGCGAACGTGAAGATGTCGATGAACCCGTTCGACGAGATCGCGGTGGAAGAGGCGGTGCGTCTGAAGGAAGCGGGCGTGGCGACGGAGGTGGTGGCGGTGTCGGCGGGTGTGGCGGTGGGGATCTCGGGCGCGATCCAGCACTTGGCGGGGATGAAGGATTCG
>CBJMQH010000134.1:0-11416 GCA_966431825.1 uncultured Trinickia sp. | reverse complement strand
CGCTCTTCCTCGCCACGGCCGCAGCGCTCGCTCTTTTCGGACCGATGCAGCATGCGCACGCCGAGCGGGCCGACCGGGACAAGCCGCTGAACATCGAAGCGGACAACATGACCTACGACGACCTGAAGCAGGTCAACGTGTTCACAGGGCATGTCGTCGCAACGAAGGGCACGATCATCATCAAGGCGGACAAAGTCGTCGTGAACCAGGACCCGCAGGGTTACCAATACGCGACGGGCACGATGAACGGCCATGATCTCGCCTATTTCCGCCAAAAGCGCGACGGCGTCGACGAGTACATCGAGGGCAATGCGGAGCGCATCGATTACGATGGCAAGCAGGACTTGACGACGCTCACGACGAACGCGACGGTGCGCCGCCTGCAGGGCCTCTCGACGGTCATGGACCAGGTCCACGGCAGCGTCGTGACGTATGACGGACAAAACGACTTCTATACGGCGCGCTCGGGCAAGGACGTCGCAGCGCCCGGCAATCCGACGGGGCGCGTCCGTGCGATGCTCGCGCCGCGCAACGGCGGCGCGGCCCCGTTGAACAGCGGGCCCGCGGCGACGCTTACGCCGGCCCCGAAGATTCAAGGAACCACGCCGCAGTGAACACCCTTTCCAGCCCAGCCGATGCGGCCAACAGCGCCTCCGCGCTCGAGCCGGTCACCGCGTCGAGTTCGCTCGTCGTCCGCAACTTGAGAAAGCGATACGGCTCGCGCACGGTCGTCAAAGACGTGTCGCTCGATGTGAAAAGCGGCGAAGTGGTCGGATTGCTCGGTCCGAACGGTGCGGGCAAGACCACGTCGTTCTACATGATCGTGGGGCTCGTGCCGCTCGATGCGGGCGATATCCTGCTCGACGGCAAGCCGATCAGCGTGCTGCCGATCCACAAGCGTGCATCGCTCGGCCTGTCGTACCTGCCGCAGGAAGCATCGGTGTTTCGCAAGCTCACGGTCGAGGAGAACATCCGCGCCGTGCTCGAGCTGCAAACGGACAAGAGCGGCAAGCGGCTTTCGAAGGCCGCGATCATGAGTCGCACCGAAGCGCTGCTCGACGAGCTGCAGATCGCACACCTGCGCGAAAACCCCGCCCTTTCGCTCTCGGGCGGCGAGCGGCGTCGCGTCGAAATCGCACGGGCGCTTGCCACGAATCCGAGCTTCATCCTGCTCGACGAACCGTTCGCCGGTGTCGATCCGATCGCGGTGCTCGAGATTCAAAAAATCGTGAAGTTCTTGAAGCAACGCAATATCGGCGTGCTGATCACGGATCACAATGTGCGGGAAACGCTCGGCATCTGTGATCACGCGTACATCATCAGCGACGGCAGTGTGCTTGCCGCAGGTGCACCGGCCGATATCATCGAGAACGAAAGCGTACGCCGCGTCTATCTGGGCGAACATTTCCGCATGTAACAGGCGCGTCGGCGCGTCTATCCCGATTTTGTTGCGCCCTACCCGCCCTATCCTATTGGGCCGGCGCGCTGGCCGCTGGGGCCGCGATCGTAATTTTTACGTGCGAAAAGACCTGTCGCGCCCGGGGCTTGGCCAGGGCTCGGGCCTTAGCGAGAACCGCTTGGGCCGGGCCGTCCCGGCCGGTGTTTACCGCAGCGGACCGTTCGACCGCTTTCCCGAGGTTTCGCGCGGGTGGCAAAGTCTCTACAATGAAAGACAATTGCCATGAAAGCCAGCCTCCAACTCCGCCTATCGCAGCATCTTGCGCTGACGCCGCAGCTTCAGCAGTCCATCCGGCTGCTGCAGCTGTCTACGCTCGAACTACAGCAGGAAGTGGCGATGGCTGTCGCGCAGAACCCGCTGCTCGAAAGCGAAGACGAATGGATCGCAAGCCCGCTGCGCGTCGCGGCCGACGGGTCGGTCATTGCGCAAACGGCTGCCCCTTCCGCGCCGGAGCCGATGAGCGGCGCCCCTGCCAGCACTGACGGCGAACGCGCCGACGGCAACGAATCCTCCCAGAGCTCGGACGACTACAACGGCCTGTCTTCGAGCGATTCGAGCGAGGCGTCGCAATGGAATCTCGACGACTACGGGCGCGCCTCGGGCGCATCCGACGACGACGACCTGCCGCCGCTGCAAATCCACGAATCGACCACGACGCTGCGCGATCATCTGATGGCGCAATTGCGTGTCACGCAGGCGAGCGTGCGCGACCGTGCACTCGTCACGTTCCTGATCGAATCGCTGGACGACGACGGCTACTTGACCGCGACGCTCGACGAGGTGCTGGCCGACCTGCCCGCCGAACTCGACGTCGATCTGGACGAACTCAGTGCCGCGCTGGCGCTCTTGCACAGCTTCGACCCGGCAGGCGTTGGCGCCCGATCGGCGTCGGAATGCCTGCGCCTGCAACTGATCCGGCTTCCCGACACGCCGACCCGCAAGGTCGCCCTCGAGATCGTGGCACATCATTTGGAACTGCTGGCCGCCCGCGATTTCACGCGTCTGCGCAAGAAATTGAAGACGACGGACGATGCGCTGCGCGACGCGCATGCGCTGATCCGCTCGCTCGAACCCTTCCCAGGCGCGGCGTACGGCAAGGCCGAAGCCGATTATGTGGTTCCCGACATCATGGTCCGCAAGACCGCGCAGGGGTGGCAGGCCGAACTGAACCCCGAAGTCGTGCCGCGCCTGCGGATCAATCATCTCTACGCGAATATCCTGCGCAACAGCCGCGGCGACCCGGGTAGCGGGTCGTTGCGTCAGCAGTTGCAGGAGGCGCGCTGGCTGATCAAAAACATCCAGCAGCGGTTCGAAACGATCCTGCGCGTGGCGCAGGCCATCGTCGAGCGGCAGAAGAACTTTTTTGTGCACGGCGAAATCGCCATGCGCCCCTTGGTTTTGCGGGAAATTGCTGATACGCTGGGCTTGCACGAATCGACGGTTTCGCGCGTGACGACGGGCAAATACATGCTTACGCCGTTTGGCACCCTGGAGTTCAAGTACTTCTTCGGGTCCCACGTGTCGACCGATACGGGCGGCGCCGCGTCATCCACTGCGATACGCGCGCTGATCAAGCAACTGATAGGAGCTGAAGACTCAAAGACGCCTCTTTCAGACAGCCGCATAGCCGAACTGCTGGCGGAGCAAGGATTCGTGGTCGCACGCCGCACCGTCGCGAAGTACCGCGAAGCCCTCAAGATCCCCGCAGTGAATTTGCGTAAGTCTCTTTAGCTCGTCCGCCTTTTTGCGGGGAGCGTTTACCGGCCGCGATGCTGTTTGCGCCAAAGGCCGGCCGAAACGACCCGCCGCTCGTCAGTCACGCGGGGTGATGACTCGAGCGGGCCGCCTCCGACCGGCGCTGCCGCATCGACATGCGTCAGACGGCCATTTGTTTGGAGAGCACTATGAACTTGAAGATCAGTGGACACCACCTCGAAGTCACGCCAGCGTTGCGAGAATACGTGATCACCAAGCTTGACCGGGTGCTAAGGCACTTCGATCAGGTGATCGATGGCAATGTGGTCCTCTCGGTCGACAATCATAAGGAAAAGGATAAGCGGCAAAAAGCGGAAATCACGCTGCATGTAAAGGGTAGGGATATCGTGATCGAAAGTGCGAACGGCGATCTGTACGCCGCGATCGACCTGATGGTCGATCGGCTCGATCGCCAGGTCGTACGCCACAAGGATCGCATCCAGGAGCACCAGCACGAATCGATCAAATTCCAGGATGCGCATGCGGGCGAAGCGCCGCTCGGCGAGATCCCGCCGCAGTGAGCGGCGGCGCACGTCAGCGCAAGCGGTGTGATCGACGCAAAGCGGCCTGATTGCACCTCACCCCGCGCTTGAGACGATACCGGTCGATCCGGGCACAATCGCCCGTCATGGCCAAACCGCCCGCCCGGGCGGTTTTATTTTGCGCAAATTTCCCGTTTGTCCGCGCCGTTTCGCCGCAGCCTGAATGGCGGCATCGCCCCTGCGACAGCGCGCCGCGCGTCGTCGCGAGGCTCCGGACACGAACCGAGCATGACTTCGGTCCACAGGAGCGCCGCACCATCCGTGCCGGGGCTGTTCTATAATGGCCCGATCAAGTGTAGGGGCAGCCGGCCGCGGCGCCATCGGCCGGTTCGCGGGGCTCGGATTTCGATCCGACGAACACGGCCGAAAATGGACAACCAATCAGTTGCCGCGAGGCGCACCCAGGCGACGCTTTAGCCTGCCAACATGAATCGTTTAGCCAAAATCCTTCCTCTCGAGAACGTCGTAATCGGACTCTCCGTCACCAGCAAAAAGCGCGTATTCGAGCAAGCAGGCCTGATTTTCGAGAATCAGAACGGCATTGCCCGCAGCGCCGTCACCGACAACCTGTTCGCGCGCGAACGCCTCGGCTCGACCGGCCTTGGCGAAGGCGTGGCGATTCCGCACGGTCGGATCAAAGGCCTCAAGCAGCCGCTCGCCGCTTTCGTGCGGCTCGAGCAGCCGATTCCCTTCGAATCGCCGGACGGCCAGCCGGTGGCACTGCTGATTTTCCTGCTCGTGCCTGAGCAGGCGACGCAGCAGCACCTGGAAATCCTTTCGGAAATCGCGCAACTGCTGTCCGACCGACAAACGCGGGAGCGCCTCCATACCGAGCAAAATCGCGAAGAGTTGCATCGGCTGCTCACCCAGTGGCAACCTTGACAATGCGGCTGTCCGTGCAAGGCGCGGGCCCGCAGCAGCGGCGAGCCTGCCGCTAACGAGCCGGGCCGGGCGACGCGCGCCAACGCGCGCCGCCTGCGCGGCCAATCTGGAGCCACGGATTCATGGATACGTCCAGCATCAACGCCCAAAGCATCTTCGACGACAACGCAGCCATGCTGAAGCTGAGCTGGCTGACGGGGCATGAAGGCTGGGAACGCGGTTTTTCGTCCGAAACCGTTGCGAACGCAACGTCGAGCGCCGACCTCGTCGGCCACTTGAACCTGATCCACCCGAACCGGATCCAGGTGCTCGGCGAGGCCGAAGTCCACTACTACCAGCGGCAGACCGACGAAGACCGCTCGCGCCACATGGCCGAGCTGATCGCCCTCGAGCCGCCGTTTCTCGTCGTGGCGGGCGGTGTCGCCGCCCCGCCCGAGCTCGTCCTGCGCTGCACGCGCTCGTCGACGCCGCTGTTCACGACGCCGATGTCGGCAGCAGCCGTCATCGACAATCTGCGGCTCTACATGTCGCGGATCCTCGCACCGCGTGCCACGCTGCACGGCGTCTTCCTCGACATTCTCGGCATGGGCGTGCTCCTCACCGGAGATTCCGGTCTCGGCAAAAGCGAACTCGGCCTCGAGCTGATCAGCCGCGGCCACGGCCTCGTGGCCGATGACGCCGTCGATTTCGTCCGACTCGGCCCCGATTTCGTCGAAGGGCGCTGCCCGCCGCTGCTGCAGAATCTGCTCGAAGTCCGCGGTCTCGGTCTGCTCGACATCAAGACGATTTTCGGTGAGACGGCCGTGCGCCGCAAAATGAAGCTGAAGCTGATCGTCCAGCTCGTGCGCCGGCCCGACGGAGAATTTCAACGGCTGCCGCTCGAGAGCCAGACCGTCGACGTGCTCGGTCTGCCGATCAGCAAGGTGACGATCCAGGTGGCGGCCGGCCGCAACCTGGCGGTGCTCGTCGAGGCCGCCGTGCGCAATACGATCCTGCAACTGCGCGGCATCGACACGCTGCGCGATTTCATGGACCGTCAGCGCCTTGCCATGCAAGATCCGGACAGTCAGCTTCCCGGCAAATTGATGTGAGCACGGCCGG
Organism: uncultured Trinickia sp.; assembly: GCA_966431825.1. Classification (GTDB taxonomy): domain Bacteria; phylum Pseudomonadota; class Gammaproteobacteria; order Burkholderiales; family Burkholderiaceae; genus Trinickia. Next base: position 5,677 of record CBJMQH010000134.1, on the reverse strand, counting down.
CAGCAACGAGCCGCACGACGCGGCGGTTCTCGCCGCCGACGCCGGACGCAAGTGCTATGATGAAACGAACAGGTTTCCCCCCATGCGCATTGTTCTGATCACCGGCATTTCCGGCTCCGGCAAGTCTGTTGCATTGAACGCGCTCGCCGACGCAGGCTACTACTGCGTCGACAACCTGCCCCCGCGTTTTCTGCCTTCGCTTGCCCAATATCTGGCGGGCGACGCTGAGCGCCACGACCGTCTCGCCGTGGCCATCGACGCCCGCTCGAGCGCCTCGCTCGACGACATGCCCGGCATCATCCGCGACCTCGCAAGCGAGCACGACGTTCGCGTGCTGTTTTTGAACGCGAGCACGCAATCGCTGATCCAGCGCTTTTCCGAAACGCGCCGCCGCCACCCGCTCTCGGGCTCGCCCGCGCACGACGCCGATGTCGGCCTGCTCGCCTCGTTGGAAGAAGCGATCGAGCGCGAACGCGAACTCGTCGCGCCGCTGGCCGAGTTCGGCCATCAGATCGATACGAGCAATCTGCGGGCAAATGTTTTGCGTACGTGGGTCAAGCGCTTCATCGAAGATCAGCGCGAAGGGCTCATGCTGACGTTCGAATCGTTCGGCTTCAAACGCGGTCTGCCGCTCGATGCCGATTTCGTATTCGATGTACGCGCGTTGCCGAATCCGTATTACGACGACCGGCTACGCCCGCTGACGGGGCGCGATCGTCCCGTCATCGACTATCTCGACGCATTGCCGATCGTCCATGAGATGATCGACGATATCGAAACGTTCGTGATGAAGTGGCTGCCGCGGTTTCGGGACGATAACCGCAGCTATCTCACCATCGCGATCGGTTGTACGGGCGGGCAGCACCGGTCCGTGTTCATCGCCGAGACGCTTGCCGCGCGTCTCGCGCGCGAAGCAACGGTGATCGTGCGGCACAGGGATGCGCCGGTCGAAATCGGCGAATCGTCAAGGTTAGTGGCTTAACCCGCTGCGCATAGCGCGGCACCTTTGAAGCGTTGCGCCATGTCCACCATTCCTCCTGTCTACGCCGATCTGCCGCTCTTCCCGCTGCATACGGTGCTCTTTCCCGACGGCCTGTTGCCGCTCAAGATCTTCGAGGCGCGCTACCTCGACATGGCGCGCGACTGTCTGCGCGAAACGAAGCCGTTCGGCGTCTGCCTCCTGAAAAGCGGCGCCGAAGTGGCCCAGGTCGACGAACCTTCGGTGCCCGAAACAGTGGGTTGCCTTGCAGAGATCGAACAGTGTGACGTCGACGAGCACGGCATGCTGCTCGTGCAGGCGCGCGGCACGCGGCGTTTCAAGCTGACCGCCGTGCGCACGGAATCGAGCGGCCTGCTGATCGGCGACGCGGTGCCGATTCCCGATGACGTGCCGCTCGAAGGGGCCGACGCGCTCGCCAAGTTCGGCGCCTGTGCCGAAGTGCTCGAACGCATCATCACCACGATCGTCGAGCGCGACCCGGATTCGATACCGTTCGCCCAGCCGCTGCGCTTCGACGATCCCACCTGGGTCTCGAATCGGCTCGCCGAGATTCTGCAGATTCCGCCCAAGACGCGGCAAAAGCTCATGGAGCTGCAGGACACGAACGCGCGCATCGACTGCGTGCACCACTACATGGTGCAGCACCAGTTGCTCTAAAGGCCCGGCCCGGATGCACGCCCCGGGGCATTCGCGCCCCGGGCGTTGATGCCCCCGGCATTCGTCAGAGCAGCGAACCTTTCACCGCATCGAGCAATTTGCGCACGGGTGCAGGCACCCCGTAGGCATCGATTTCGGCGAGCGGCACCCAGGCGCTCTCCTCATCGCCGAGCGCGCCCGCCTGCGCAGAGGTCGATGCGGCATCGCCTAAGCACGGCTCGATTTCGAGCTTGAAGTGCGTGAACGTGTGCGTGAGCGGTGCCAAACGCTCCAGCGAGCGCGTCGTGCCCAGCGCGCGGGCGCGCGCGGTCAGCGCCGGTTCGTCCAGCGCTTCGGGCAGGCTCCAGAGGCCGCCCCAGATGCCGGCCGGCGGCCGCTTTTCGAGCAGCACGGCCGGCCCGTCGAGCAGCACGAGCATCCAGGTGCGCCGCGTGGGAATCGTCTTTTTTGGCCGCGCCGTCGGCAGCTCGCGCTGGCGGCCCGTCGCATGCGCGACGCAGTCGACTGCGAACGGGCAGCGTATGCAAGCCGGCTTGCCGCGTACGCAAAGCGTCGCGCCGAGGTCCATCAGGCCTTGCGTATAGGACGCTACCTCCGCATCGCTGCCGCTCGCCGGCACGAGCGATTCCGCCAGCGTCCACATCGCGTTTTCGATCCGCTTTTCGCCGGGAAACCCGTCGATGCCGAACACGCGGGCAAGCACCCGTTTCACATTGCCGTCGAGGATCGTCTCGCGCGCACCATAGGCGAACGAGGCGATCGCGGCAGCCGTCGAACGGCCGATACCGGGCAATTCAGCCAGCGCCGCGACCGTCCGCGGAAACTGACCGCCATGATCCGCGACGACCGTTTGTGCGCAGCGATGCAAGTTGCGCGCACGCGAGTAGTAACCGAGCCCGGCCCAGAGCGCCATCACGTCATCGAGCGGTGCGGCCGCAAGCGCGCCGACGTCGGGAAAGCGTGCGACGAACTTGATGTAATAGGGAATGACGGTCGAGACCTGCGTCTGCTGCAGCATGATCTCGGACAGCCAGATCCGGTAGGCGTCGCCGGTGTTTTGCCAGGGCAGGTCGTGCCGCCCGTGTACGCGCTGCCAGGCGATCAGGCGGGGCGCGAACGAGGCGGCGAGCTGCGCCGTCCCGGGCGCCGGCAAGGTCGAAAGTGAAGTCATCTAACGATTGGCGAAGGCGCGTGCGGTGCAGCCATCAGTGTTGGCACCGCACGCAAAAATAGGTCGAACGTTGCCCCTGCACGATCTGTCGAACCGCGGCGCCGCATACGCGACATGGTTCGCCGGCCCGGTCGTACACGAAGCAATCGAGTTGAAAGTAGCCGCTTTCGCCGTTGCTGCCGACGAAGTCGCGCAGCGTACTGCCGCCACGCTCGATCGCCGCTGCCAGCGTCGCGCGCACCGCCTGCGCGAGCCGCTCGCAGCGCGCGAGCGATAATCGCCCGGCCGGCGTGGTCGGACGAATACCGGCGCGAAAGAGACTCTCGGACGCGTAGATGTTGCCGACGCCGACGACAACGTCGCCCGCGAGCAGCACCTGCTTGATCGTCGTCTTGCGCCCGCGCGTGCGCGCATGCAGCAGCGCGCCCGAGAACACAGGGTCGAACGGCTCGACGCCAAGGGCGGCGAGCAGCGGATGCGTGCCGATGTCGCCCGCGTCGCGCGGATGCCAGAGCACGGCACCGAAACGCCGCGGGTCACGGTAGCGAAGCACGAACTCGTCGAAAATCCAGTCGATGTGATCGTGCCTGGCGGGAGCCGGGGCGTCGCCGCCCGGCATGACGCGCAGCGTGCCCGTCATGCCGAGGTGGACGATGAACCAGCCGGCGTCGATCTCGAACAGCAGGTATTTCCCGCGCCGCGTCACCGCGCGGACCGCCTGCCTTTCGAGGCGCGCGGCGAGATCGGCGGGCACCGGCCAGCGCAGCGCGGCCGTGCGCACGTCGACGCGTTCGACGCGGCGTCCGCGCACGTAAGGCTCGATGCCGCGCCTGGTCACTTCAACTTCTGGCAGCTCTGGCATATCGAAAGAGAGGGCAGTGGGCTGTAACTTGCATGGTCGAATCTGCGTGTATTGTAGCGAGCGCGTTACAATCGACCGAAACCTCGAACGGATCTCCATGATTTTGTCCCTGAAGCAGCTCCTGACGCGCCCGGACGGCGCGCGCCCGACGCCCGGCAAGACGCGTGTCGGCCGAATCGTGAGCGCAGTGCTCTGCGCCTGGACGCTAGCCGCGTTGCCTGCACACGCACAGGACCCGGCGCCGGACGACGACTCGGCCAGCGCGTCCGATGTATTCGGACCCGCCACGCCAGCAGAAAACAAGGCGTTGCCTGACGTTTCGCTGACGAGCCAGATCGTCTTCCAGGTCCTCGCCGCCGAAATCGCGCTCCAACGCGGCCAGCCTGCCCCGGCGTACCAGACATACCTCGCGCTTGCCCGCGATACGCACGATCCGCGCATGGCGCAGCGTGCGGCCGAGATCGCGCTCGCGGCGCAAAGCCCGTCGGACGCGCTCGCGGCGGCCCAGCTCTGGCAGCAGTACGCGCCCGACTCCGAGCGGGCCGCTCAGCTCGATGCCTCGTTGCTCGTGTTGTCGGGCAAGCCTGAAGAGGCGGAGCCGCTGCTCGCGCGCGAACTGGCCAAAATCACCGGCGAGGGTCGCGGCAATGCGCTGCTTTCGTTGCAGACGCTGCTCGCGCGCAGCCCGAACCGCACGGGCGGCCTCACGGTGTTGCAGCACCTGCTGAAGAACGACCGCGGACGCGCGGAGGCACAGCTCGCGATCGGCCGCCAGCAACTGCTGGCCGACGACACGGCCGGTGCGCGCGCCTCGTTCGAGCAGGCACTGAAGCTCAAGCCCGACTATCTGCCGGCAGCGCTAGCGCTGGGACAGATGGGGCCGCAGGAGCGCAACGAGGCGATCGCGTCGTTCGAATCGTTCGTCAAACAGAATCCGAAATCGCGCGACGCACGGCTGGCGCTCGCCCAGCTCTACCTGTCGGCCGACCGACTGGACGATGCGCAGAAGCAATTCGAGACGCTGCGCTCGCAGAACGCGAAGGATTCAATCCCGCTGATGGCGCTCGGGCTGATCAAAGTGCAGCAGAAGCAGTTCGATGCCGCGCAGAAGTACCTGACGCAGTACGCGGATCTCGTGGAAAAGACGCCGGGCGGCGATGCCGGCCAGGCCTACATCTACTTGGCGCAGATCGCGCTCGAGCAGAAGAACAACGCGCAGGCCGAGCATTGGCTCGACAAGGTCGCACCGAGCAGCCCGCAATATGTGGCGGCGCGCGTCGCGCATGCCGAACTGCTCGCCAAGTCGAACAGGGTCGACGATGCGCGCAAGCTGCTCGCCGGCATCGACACGCAGGATCCGCGCGAGCAGGCGCTCATTGCGCGAACCGACGCCGCCATCCTCTTCGATGCGAAGCGGTATCGCGATGCCGAGGCACGCCTGAAGGAAGCGAGCGATGCATTCCCGGAAGACCCCGACATCCAGTACGACTACGCGATGGCGGCCGAGAAGAACCATCACTACGACCAAATGGAGCAGGTGCTGCGCAAGCTGATGCACACCCAGCCCGACAATCCGCAGGCCTACAACGCGCTCGGCTACTCGCTCGCGGACCGAAACCAGCGGCTCGACGAAGCGAACAAGCTGATCGAGAAGGCGTCGTCGCTTGCACCGAACGACGCGTTCATCATGGACAGCCTCGGCTGGGTCAAGTACCGGCTCGGGCAAACGACGGACGCGGCCAAGGTGCTCAAGCGCGCCTACGATCTGCAACCGAACGCCGAGATCGGCGCGCATCTGGGCGAAGTGCTCTGGAAAAGCGGCGATCAGAAGCAAGCGCTCGACGCATGGCGCAAGGCGCGCAAGCTCGAGCCCGACAACGACACGCTCGTGAAGACGCTCGAGCGGTTCCAAGTGAACGTCAACGATCTCTGATGCAGTCTTTGTCTTTCCGTCTACCGGCGCAGCCCGTGCGGAGCGCCAAGCGCC
>CBJMQH010000133.1:0-11465 GCA_966431825.1 uncultured Trinickia sp. | reverse complement strand
CTAATGGACGCCCCGTATCATGATCGACCAACCGGAACTGCTCGTCGAACGCGGGCTCCTTGCCCCGCGACCCGCCCGAATCGTCCGCCGATCGGATCGAAGCCACGACGCCAAAATCCTCCAATTGATCGTCGCACCATGTTTCGCCAGCAAGTACGGCAACGACTTTCGGCGGCGTTGGGCATTTGCACAGCACGATGTCACCGTCAGCCGCCGTCTCTCCCATGAAGTTCAGACGACGCGGGCCGCCTGTCTTGGCTATCGGTCCAGTACTTTTGCACGCAGCGCAATAGGCCTGCCCCCCGATGAGTGCGACTTGGTGCCTGGCTTCACCAATCGTGAAGCCTTGGCCCGAGTACGACAATATTTCCCCGCCATTTTGTAAGCTGTCCCCCACGACAGCGACACGACGCATCATGCGTTACAACTCCCCTCGGTCAATTTTTTCCCTTTTTCGTCGACGCCGCTCATCCCGCCTGAACGGGAAGCGCAGGCTCCGATGCGACGTACGCCGGATCGAGAAATCCAGGGATAGGCGGCATCCCCTCGTGGACCAGGATTTCTATCGTCGATTGTTGGCTATGCGAAATGACATCGCCGTTGCTGACATGGCTACCGACAATTGCCATCGGCCTGCCGTTGTCCATCGCAGCCGCACCTGTCCCCGATGTGATATAGGCGATCGAACCGTTGGTGTAGTGCACTTCGTCCCCGACGCGTGCCGCGCGAACCCGACCAACGCAAATCACTGATGTCGCGGTGCGAACGACACCGCCTTGCTCCGTCAAAGACCCAAGCGTTGCAATTGCATAGCGCGCCTTGACAGGCGGCCTAGCGGTGCGCACAGCGGCCGGCTCGCGCAGCACTTCCTTCATCTTTTCCATCTGTTTATCTCAAATTATTATCGTTACGACCAACGGAACGACTTATCGCCATCGTCTCCGTGGCAAGGCGCGAATATACTTCATTCACCGGTGCGATTGAAGACCATTTTTTCGACTCGACATTCAGAAACCTTCAAAACATCTATTGGCAACCCAGGGATACTTTGACGTATTTATCTTCTGGTCTGCGATTCACGACGGATAGGTCCACCGCGAATCATTTGCCCCCACGACAGACGGCGGCCACACTCGACGGTTGCATCCGACCCACGGTCGTTGCCGCGATCACGGCTCAACGATCCGAGCCTGCCGAGCCAGCTAGCTCCACGGTTTCCCAACCCCGCCGAACCGAACGCCGGACGCGTTACAATTGACATCTTTCGAGCACGCCGCGTGACCCAAACCCTGTCAGAAGACCGGATCAGGGGCGCCTCGTCTCATTCCGAATACCATTTGCGGCTGCCATCGCCCTGCATCACGGCAGACACGGTTGTGCCGGGCATCAGCCGCAACCCTTGATTTACAAAGGTCTTCCATGAGCCTCAAATGCGGCATCGTCGGCTTGCCCAACGTCGGCAAGTCCACCCTGTTCAACGCGCTGACCAAGGCAGGCATCGCCGCCGAGAACTACCCGTTCTGCACGATCGAACCGAACGTCGGCGTCGTCGAAGTGCCGGATCATCGTTTGAAGGCCCTCTCCGAGATCGTGAAGCCCGAGCGCGTCGTGCCGGCCGTCGTCGAGTTCGTCGACATCGCCGGTCTCGTTGCCGGTGCGAGCAAAGGTGAAGGCCTCGGCAACCAGTTCCTCGCCAACATCCGCGAAACCGACGCTATCACGCACGTCGTGCGCTGCTTCGAAGACGAAAACGTCATCCACGTAGCCGGCAAGGTCGACCCGCTCTCCGACATCGAAGTCATCAACACCGAACTCGCCCTGGCCGACCTCGGCACCGTCGAAAAAGCGCTCACCCGCTATTCGAAAGCCGCCAAGTCAGGTAACGACAAGGAAGCCGTCAAGCTCGCCGCCGTCCTCGAAAAAGCACGCGTCCAACTCGACGCCGCCAAGCCGATCCGCGGGCTCGACCTGTCCGACGACGAAGCCGCCCTGCTCAAGCCGTTCTGCCTCATCACCGCCAAGCCGACGATGTATGTGGCCAACGTGAAGGAAGACGGCTTCGAAAACAACCCGCACCTCGACGCGATCCGCAAGTACGCCGAAGCCGAGAAGTCGCCGGTCGTCGCCGTCTGCGCCGCCATCGAGGCCGAAATCGCCGATCTCGCCGACGAAGACAAGGAAGTCTTCCTCGCCGACATGGGCATGGAAGAGCCGGGCCTGAACCGCGTCATCCGCGCCGGCTTCAAGCTGCTCGGCCTGCAAACGTACTTCACCGCAGGCGTGAAAGAAGTGCGCGCCTGGACGATCCATATCGGCGATACGGCACCGCAAGCAGCCGGCGTCATCCATACCGACTTCGAACGCGGCTTCATCCGCGCCCAGACGATCGCCTTCGACGACTTCATCGCCTACAAGGGCGAACAAGGCGCGAAGGAAGCCGGCAAGATGCGCGCCGAAGGCAAGGAATACGTCGTGCACGACGGCGACGTCATGAACTTCCTGTTCAACGTCTAAGCGCAATTATTCGTCGCTGACCGCCAAACGCCAATCCGGCCGGGCTCGCCCCCGGCCGGTGCTTCAAGCCGCAACGCCTTAGCGCCCCCCCGCCGCGTCACTCGCAGGCACGTTCATTGCGCCGTTCGTTTCTCCTCGTAACGGAGTTTCGAACATGCACTGGATCGATCCCACCTGCCTGCCCGAGACCAAGGGCCGCGTCACCCAGTTCCTCCTGAACCCCCACGGCGAAGTCGATGGCCTCATTCTCGACGGTCGCCTTCAAGTTCACGTACCGCCCCATCTGAGCCCGCAGATCGTCCGCCACGTCGCGCAAGGAGACAGAATCCGTGTGCGGGGCGTAAAGCCTCGCGGCGCCGACATCGTCGCAGCCGTTCAGATCACCACGCGCGACGGGCGCGACATCATCGACGAAGGCCCCGACCATGCCGCGCATAATGCGCCGCATACAAAAAGCAAGCCGACAGAAATCGACGGCGAAGTCGCTCTACCCCTTCATGGCCCGAAGGGCGAGCTGCGCGGCGCCGTGCTCACGGACGGCACGTCGCTGCGCGTCCCGCCGCACGCCGCTACGGCGCTCGCCGACTACCTGAGCCCCGGCGCCCATGTCCGGGTCTGGGGCACGGCCATCAGCACGCGGTACGGCACGACGATCGATGTGAGCGACATTGCCGAACTGATCGACGAACACACAGCCTGAGACCCAGGCCAGTGCGGTCGCCGCGGCCTCGGGCAATAAGCTGGCCGCCGCACCGCACCGCCTACGAGCGCAAGCGCACGTCAACGCCCCGCAATCTCCTCGATCGCCGCCACCGCCATGCGCAAGCCGTCCTCTTTCTCCATCCGAGCAGCGAGCTGCTTTGCCCGCGCACGCACGTCTTCGCGTGCAGCAAATTCCATCGCCCGAGCAAAGGCTGCAGCCGACGGCCGTTTGCCGTCGACGGCCGGGGCAGCGACACCGCATTGGGCCAACCGGTCAGCCCAGAAGAACTGATCGCCCACGAACGGCACGACCACCGACGGCACGCCTGCACGCGCGGCCGAATGCGTCGTGCCCGAGCCCCCGTGATGGACGGCCATCGACGTAAGCGGAAACAGCCAGTCATGCGGCGTCTCGCCCAGCACGAAGAAATTCGACGGCAACGCCGACACGTCGATACCGCTCCACCCCGGATAAAACAGCGCACGCCGCCCCCCGACAGCGGCGACGAGCGCACTCGCAAGCGTATGCCGGTCAAAACCGCCCATGCTGCCGAATCCGACATAGATCGGCGCCTCCCCCGCCGCCAGGAACTGCGCAAGCGCAGCCGGCGGCTCCCACGCGACCAGCGGCATATTCCACTGCCCGCAGACACGCGCATGTGCAGGCCAGTCGGCCGGCTCGGGCAACAGGCTCGGCGACACGCCGTACAGCATGGGGCGCTCGCTCCACACGCGCTTGCGCGGGGGCAGCGCGCACACGCTCGCGCGGGCCGCGTTCGTCGAGGCGCGGAACCCGCGCCAGATCATCGCATTCACGAACCGATGGCTCACGCGGTTCAACCAACGCGGCACCTTGCCCGGCGGCAGAAACGGCGACGGGAAATCTGCCGTCGGCGTAATCGGGATCATGCCGGCCCCGATCGACGGCACGCCCAAACACTCGGCCACCGACAAGCCGACAAACGATGCAAGCGCCGACACGATGACAGCATCGCAACCGCGTGCCGCCTCGACCGTCTCGCGCATCCAGGCAGTGGTATTCGCATTCGCCATCCGTGCGAGCGCTGCGGCCGTGTCCGAGAACCGCGTCTTGCCGCGCATGACATCCGACAAGCCCTCCCCCGACGTCAAAATCCGCCGGATATCGCCCGTGAGCGGCAACGCAGGCACCGCCAGCGCACGCGCCGAATCGAGCGTCGCCGCGTCGGCCAGCAGGCGCGCCTCGTGCCCCGCATCGATCAGCGCACGCGAAAGCGCGGCAAGCGGCCGTGCGTCGCCCACCGTACCGTAGGTCACCACCGCAAATTTCATCGAAGCCATCCTTCGCAGAGCCAATCACAAAAGTATACGTCGTATACTAATGCACTTCGTACACCACCGCAGGCAAGCACACATGCGCACGTCAGAAGGCACAACGGGGCGCCGCGAACGCAAGCGTCAGCAGATGCTCGACCATCTCGCGACGACCGGCGCACAGCTCTTCGCCGCCCATGGTTACGCGCGCGTCACGATGGAGTTGATCGCCGAAACCGCCGACGTGGCGAAACGCACGCTCTATAACCATTTCCCGACGAAGGACGCACTGCTCGCGCACTGGATCGACACGCAACTACAAGCCGATCTCGCACGGCTGGCGCCCGAGATCGGCCGGCGCCGCCGCTTCACGTCGCGGGTCAAATGTCTGCTCGACGCATCGGCCGACTGGTGCGCGCAGCACCCCGACTATCTCGCCGCGTATCTGCGGCACCGTCTGCTGAGCGTCGGCGAGCCGCAGCCTTCGGCCGCATCGGACGGCGACGCCCCTGCCGCGCGCGGCGATATCGCGCACGCATGGACGGCGCTGATCGAAGCCGGCCAGACAAACGGCGAATTGACGAGGCGTTTATCGGCCGCTCAGCTCGCCACGTGGTTTCATCACCTGTACCTCGGCACGCTGCTGCGCTGGCTGTCGACGCCCGGGCTCGTGCTGCGCGACGAGTTTGCGGCGATGGTCGATCTCTTCGTGCACGGCGCGCACGACATAGCCTGATACAAACACGCACCAGCCTTTACAATGCGCCGGCGCCAATCAGCCCGACAGGCCGTTCGAGCTGGGACGCATCACGCAAATCGCCATTCCATCGGGCGGTTGCGCCTTATAACAACATCCGCAGATTTATCCATGAAAAGAAGACGTTTTCTAGCGCTTTCCATTGGGGCGGCGTCCGGTCTCGTAGCCGGATGCCACAATTTCGGTTCTGTTACTGACAGCTGGCTCGCCGATTCGAATTACGAGGAAACACTGACCGCATTCCTGATTACGCAGGACGGGAAGAAGCTGGTCGTCATCGGCAAACGGTATCACTACATCTTTGATCTGCCGCCGCAGCTGCACACGGTGATGACTGGCCCCTATCGTCCGAAACTGCACACCGAGTTCGACCGTTTCGTCGCTCAGGGCGACAAGATCTCCGGCCGCTACACGATGGTGTTGCCGAAGAAGGACGCCCCGGCAGGCAGCGATACACGCGAGCGCGCACTCGCCGATGGATTCCAGGACGACGACTACGACCGGTTCGCCGAATCGGGGACGATCAGCGGCACACGCTATACGCCGAGCGCCCTCGACGGCGCAGCCATCCCTCAGGCGTTCAACGCCGAATACGAGGTCTTCGTTGTCGAGAAACCGACGCCAGCCGGCAAGGCTGCCAAGCTGGCGCTCTCGCCGATCGCCATGGCCGCAGACGGCGGGCTCATGCTGGTCGAGGTCGCCCTGACCCCAATCGCACTCGTGTTTCTCGCGTTTATCCTGAGCAGCCACTCGTAGGCGCGGCCGCCCGCGCATGCCCCCATGTCGACGATCAGGTCAGCCGCCGCCACCGCCGCGTGACGCGCACGAAGTACAATGACGATTCCTGGCTGCGGCGCGCCGCGAAGAAGCGGCGCCAAGCGACGTCCAGCGAACGCGGCAAGCCTTCGCGTCTTGGCCGCCAACCGGTTTTCGCATCCTGTTCCCGCGCATTCGCCTGCCGTTCGTTCGGCATGGGCGCGCACTACCCCATTTCACGCATATCAAGCACATGGCTCAATACGTCTTCACGATGAACCGGGTCGGCAAAATCGTGCCGCCCAAGCGTCAGATCCTCAAGGACATTTCGCTCTCGTTCTTCCCCGGTGCGAAGATCGGCGTGCTCGGCCTGAACGGCTCGGGCAAGTCCACGCTGATCCGGATCATGGCCGGCGTCGATCGCGACATCGAAGGCGAAGCCACCCCGATGCCGAACCTGAACATCGGCTATCTGCCTCAAGAGCCGCAGCTCGACCCCGAGAAAACGGTCCGCGAGGCCGTCGAAGACGGTCTGGGCGACGTATTCCAGGCGCAAAAGAAGCTCGACGAGATCTATGCGGCCTACGCCGAACCCGATGCCGACTTCGATGCGCTCGCCGCAGAACAGGCGAAATACGAAGCGATCCTCGCCGCGAGCGACGGCGGCAGCCCCGAGCAGCAGCTCGAAGTGGCGGCAGACGCGCTACGCCTGCCGCCGTGGGACGCCAAGATCGCGCACCTCTCGGGCGGCGAAAAGCGCCGCGTCGCCCTGTGCAAGCTGCTGCTTGAAAAGCCCGACATGCTGCTGCTCGACGAACCGACCAACCACCTCGACGCCGAATCGGTCGAGTGGCTCGAACAGTTCCTCACGCGCTTCCCCGGCACCGTGGTCGCCGTGACCCACGATCGCTACTTCCTGGACAACGCGGCCGAATGGATTCTCGAACTGGACCGCGGCCACGGCATCCCGTGGAAGGGCAACTACAGCAGCTGGCTGGACCAGAAGGAAACGCGCCTGAAGCAGGAAGAAGCGTCCGAATCGGCACGTCAGAAGGCGATCAAGAAAGAACTCGAGTGGGTGCGCCAAAACCCGAAGGGCCGTCAGGCGAAATCGAAGGCCCGTATCGCCCGCTTCGAAGAACTGAGCAGCCAGGAATATCAGAAGCGCAACGAGACGCAGGAAATCTTCATCCCCGTGGGCGACCGCCTCGGCAACGAAGTCATCGAATTCAAGAACGTCAGCAAAGCCTACGGCGACCGCCTGCTCATCGACGACTTGAGCTTCAAGCTGCCGGCCGGCGCCATCGTCGGCATCATCGGCCCGAACGGCGCCGGCAAGTCGACGCTGTTCCGCATGCTGACCGGCCGCGAGCAGCCTGATTCGGGCGAAATCGTCCGTGGGCCGACCGTCAAGCTCGCCTATGTCGACCAGAGCCGCGACGCGCTCGCCGGCGAAAAAACCGTGTTCGAAGAAATTTCGGGCGGTGCGGACACGCTGACGGTCGGCAAGTACGAGACGCCTTCGCGCGCCTACATCGGCCGTTTCAACTTCAAGGGCGCCGATCAGCAGAAGCTCGTCGGCAACCTGTCGGGCGGCGAGCGCGGTCGGCTTCACCTCGCGAAGACGCTGATCGCGGGCGGCAACGTCCTGCTGCTCGACGAGCCGTCGAACGACCTCGACGTCGAAACGCTGCGCGCCCTCGAAGATGCGCTGCTCGAATTCGCCGGCTCCGTCATGGTCATCTCGCACGACCGCTGGTTCCTCGACCGGATCGCGACGCACATCCTCGCGTTCGAAGGCGATTCGCAAGTCGTCTTCTTCGACGGCAACTATCAGGAATACGAAGCGGACAAGCGCAAACGCCTCGGCGAGGAAGCTGCCAAGCCCAAACGCCTGCGCTACAAGCCGATCACGCGCTAAGCCGAGCGCCGAGCCCCGGGCCGCCCCGGCCCGGCACAGTAGCACGCCGAACCCGTGGGCGATTACGCGTCGGCGAGGAGTCCGAGCGCGCGCAAGCGACCGAGCGTCGCTGCACCGCTCGTATGATGGACGCCGTGCCAGCCGAGCGCGGCCGCCGCCTCGGCGTTCTTGACGTTGTCGTCGATGAACACGAGCTCGCCCGGTGCAATGCCGGGCAGATGACGATCGATGCGCTCATGCATCGCCGCATAGATGGCCGGGTCCGGCTTCACGAGCTTCACGCGGCCCGACACGACGATATCGCGGCAACGCCGCAACACATCGAAGCGCTCCCACGCATAGGGAAAGGTCTCGGCCGACCAGTTCGTGAGGCCGAATAACGGCACGTCCGCCTTCTCCAGCTGCTCGACGAGCGCAACGCCTTCCGCCAGCACGCCGCCGATCATCTCGTGCCACCGCGCGTAAAAGGCGCGAATCAATTCGGCATGCTCAGGGAACCGTTCGATCAGTTCCGCCGTACCCGTCGCAATCGATTGACCGCCGTCCTGGCGCACGACCCAGTCCATCGAACAGACCTCGGTCAGAAAACGCCTGCGCTCGATCTCGTCGGCAATCAATTGGCGATAGAGATAGTCGGGATTCCAATCGATCAGGACCCCACCGAAATCGAATACGACTGCTCTCGGCTTCATACGCGCGCTCCCCCGAGCACATCGGCGCACAACGCTCGCCGCGCCGCCACCCCTACCGTGATTGCCATCCTCTGTTCCTTTCTGTCGGTTGGTCGACAAGGCGCCCGCTCAAGGGGCGCCTTACGCATCGCATCGCATTGCACGAACTCGGCTCAGATCGCTTCGGTCCGCGCCTCGAGCCAAGCCTTCGCGGCACCCTCGACATGCGGTGCAAGGCGCGACCGCACGGTCTCGTGGTAGGCGTTAAGCCAGGCGCGTTCGTCGTCGCGCAAGAGCTCGCGCGCCACACAGCGCGTGTCGATCGGGCACAGCGTCAACGTTTCGAACGCGAGGAATGCACCGAACGGCGTCTCGCCGTCCGCGCGCGTGAGGACGAGGTTCTCGATCCGAACACCCCATTCGCCGGGTCGGTAGATGCCGGGCTCGACCGAGGTGATCATCCCCTCCTCCATTACCGTGAACGGCTCGACCGCCGCCGTCTGCGCGATGACTTGCGGACCCTCGTGGACGTTCAGAAAATAGCCGACCCCGTGCCCCGTGCCGTGCCCGTAGTCGATGCCGGCATCCCAGATCGGCGCACGCGCGATCGCGTCGAGCATCGGCGAGCGCACGCCGCGCGGGAATCGCGCGCGCGACAGCGCGATCGTCCCCTTGAGCACGATCGTGAAATCGCGCTTTTGCGCTTCGGAGACGGTGCCGACCGGCACCACGCGCGTAATGTCGGTGGTCCCGCCCAAATATTGACCGCCCGAATCGATCAGCAGCAATCCGTTTCCGGCGATCGTCGCGTGCGATTCGGCACTCGCGTGGTAGTGCGGCATCGCGCCGTTCGCGTTGAAACCGGCGATCGTCGCAAAGCTCGGCGACACGAACCCCTCGCGCGCTGCGCGCGCGGCCGTGATCTTCTCGTCGATCGTGAGCTCGGTGATCGTCTCGCGGCCGAGCGCGCCCTCAAACCATGCGAAGAACGTGGCGAGCGCTGCCCCGTCCTGCTCCATCGTCGCGCGCACGAAATCGGCTTCCTGCGCCGTTTTGCGCGATTTCGCGAAGGTCGACGGGTTGATCGCCTCGATGACCGTCACCTGCGCCGGTACCGCCTCGCGCAAGCCGAGCGTCACTCGGCGCGGGTCGAGCAACAACGCTGCACCGGCCGGCAGCGCGGCAAGCGCCGCCTTGGCCGCCTCGTACGGCGCCACCCGCACGCCGTCGCGCGCGAGCGCATCGGCTGCCTCGCGCGACACCTTGCCCTCGCCGACGAAGAGTGTCGCCCCTTCGAACCCGATCAGCGCATGCGCAACGAAGACCGGGTTGAAATTGACGTCGGCACCGCGCAGGTTCAACAGCCAGGCGACGTCGTCGAGCGTGGACACGAAATGCCACTGCGTCCCTTTGTCACGCATCGTGCGGCGCACGAGATCGAGCTTCTCGGCACGCGTCACGCACGCATAGGGCGCGCGGTGCTCGTACACGGGCGCGCCCGGCAACGAGGGCCGCTCGGGCCAAATCGCGTCGAGCAGATCGATGTCGGTGCGCAGCCGGATCCCGCGCGCCGCGAGCGCGTCGCCAAGCGCACGCGCCGACGCCAGTCCGAGCACGGCCCCGTCCACCCCGACGCTCGCGCCGCGCGCCAGGTGTTCGGCGAGCCATTCGATATGCGGTTGCGTCTGCTGGCCGCCCGTCATCTTCATCAGCGCGATGCCGGTACCGGCCAATTGCGCTTCGGCCTGAACCCAATACCGGCTGTCGGTCCAGACGCCGGCCGAATCGGCGGTGACCACAAGCGTGCCGGCCGAGCCCGTGAAGCCCGATAACCACTGGCGCCCTTGCCAGTGCTCGGGCAGGTACTCGGACAAATGCGGGTCGGACGAAGGCACGACATACGCCGCCAGCTCCGCGCGTGCCATCGCCCCGCGCAACTGGGCGAGGCGGGCCGCGCGCGATTCGGCCGACGCCTGATGAGCAGTTCCGACACTGATTTCTTTTGTCATTTCAATCGTTCCGGTCGATATGCAGGTTCAGCGACGGGAGAAAAGCCCGACCGCAAGTGCAACGGCCACCAGCGCCGCGCCCGTGCAGACAGGCCATTCGAGGGTCCCGCCGTCGTAAAAGAGGCCCGAGAGATTCCCGGCCATTCTGGCCGCTGCAGCGACGACGACACCCACCAACAGCATCGCCCACGCGCTCGCACGGCTCACGCGCCGCAGCGGGTGCAACCACCAGCCGAGCCATCCTACCGCGGCTCCCAGTATGACGATTCCAGGCCAGCCCATCAGCGAGCCGCCCCGCTGTGGCGCGGCAGAAGGCAAGGATCGGAACGGATAGGCAGCCGAAGTCGCATAAATACTGAAAGGTGTTTGTGAAACGAGAGCGGTCCGCCGGGCGGCACGGCCCTGGCGGGGTCGGGCCGGCCTCGGCGGGCTTGGATACGGAGACGTTATAATACGCGGCTGAAACGTCAGCGCCGACCCGCAACAAGCGGGCGCTTCCCCGCTTTCTCGCGCATATGCAACTGCTTACGATCGGAATCAACCACCACACTGCGCCCGTCGCGTTGCGCGAGCGTGTGGCGTTTCCGCTCGAACAGCTGAAACCGGCGCTCGATGCGTTCAAGGGGCTCTGGGCCGGCCGCCATGCGCTCGCGGCCCCCGAAGCGGCCATCCTCTCGACCTGCAACCGCACCGAACTGTATTGCGCGACCCAGGATCGAGCGGCGCGCGAAGCCGCCATCGAATGGCTGTCGCGTTACCACGGTATCCCCGCCGAGACGCTCGCACCGCACGTGTACGCGCTGCCGCAGTCGGAAGCCGTGCGGCACGCGTTTCGCGTTGCA
>CBJMQH010000132.1:0-11504 GCA_966431825.1 uncultured Trinickia sp. | reverse complement strand
GCCGCCCGAGGTGTGCCGGCACGAACGGCATCGGCTATTGCGGCAAGCGGTTCGACGCTGCGCCCTCTCTATGACGAAAATGATCTGCCGTCGCCGCTGAACGGGGTCCACGCGACACAGGTCGCATGCCGGCGCTCCGAGCGGAAACGACGGCGCGCCGCAGCACTCGGCGTCCAGTAATCAATCCGGTACCGGTTGAGGGGACGATGCCGACCAGCCGCCATCGCGAGAAAAGCAGGAGCGCCCCTTGCCATTTGTAACACCGCAGAAAGCCACGGAATTCCTCGCTGCCGCGAAAGCCATCGATACGATCGCAATCGAATTGCTGTCATTGGCGGCAAGCGGCTCGGGCACCGGCGAAGTCGAAACACGGCTGAAGCTGCTCGGCGGGCAATTGCGCCACTTGAGCGCCGATCTCGCCGATAACATCCAGGCGGGCCGCGCCCGCCACCTCGGTATGCGCGATGCCCTGGCGGTAAGCGAACGCCATTTCCGAACCGTCGCAGAAAACCTCCCGCACCATTTGGCGCGTCACGACACAGATGCGAGACTCGTGTACGCGAACCCGAAGCTGCAAGCTTTCCTTGGACACCCTGTCGCCGACATGGCCGGCAAACGCCCAACCGAAATCGCACCTGGCGAAGGGTCGGAGGCGTACGAACGCATGGTGCTCGAAACAGCACGCACCGGTCGTCCCCAGACCCAGGAACTGAAGTTCTTCGCACAAGACGGGCAGCCGATTGTCCATGAAATCCACTTCGTCGCCGAAAGGGGGGAGGCGGGTGAGGTCGCCTCGGTCCTCGCAATCGGCAACGACATCACCGAACGCAAAGCCGCCGAACTCGCACATAAGAAGGCCCTCAATCTGGCCGAAGGCGTGATCGCCGCTATTCCCGATGTGCTGTTCGAAGTCGATGGCGAAGGCCGCTATTTGAATGTGTGGGCGAACAGCCCCGATTCGCTCGCCCGCCCGGCCGACGAACTGATCGGCAAAACCGTCGCCGACGTCCTGCCGCCCGAGCAAGCCGCTGCCGCCATGGAGGCGATCGCCGAGGCCAACGAAAAGGGCGTCACCTACGGCCATATGATCGAAATCGATCTGCCCGACGGGGGCCGTCGGTGTTTCGAGCATTCGCTCGCGAAGAAAGCGGGGGATACGTCGGCAGCCGACAGCTTTCTCGTCCTGTCGCGCGATGTCACGGCCCGAAGGGAGGTGGAACAGGCGCTCCAACAGACGCACGCGAAGCTGCTGGGCGTACTGCAAACCATACCGGACATGGTGTGGTTAAAAGATACCAACGGCGTCTTCCTGCTTTGTAACCACCGCGTCGAGCAGCTGTTCAGCAAGCCGGCATCCGAAATCATCGGGAAAACCGACTACGACTTGCACGACAAAGCGCTGGCCGACTTCGTTGTGCAGAAGGACAGGGAGGCCATCGAGGCTCGGCGAATCTGCATCAATGAGGAGTGGATCCTCGACGAGACGACGGGCGAACCCGTGCTGTTCGAGACGCGCAAGGTCCCCGTATTCGACGCCGACGGAAACGTGACCGGCGTACTCGGCGTAGCACGCGACATCACGGAGCGCCATCGCGCACAGGACGCGCTCGCTGCGCGCGAACGCGAATTTCGCACGCTGGCAGAAAACCTCCCCATGTCCATCGCCCGCTATGACTGTACCGGCAAGGTGATCTACGCGAATCCTCAATTCGCGGGCGATCCTGATCTGCTGGCGTGCGACGAGTCCGTCCGCATCGCCGCCGAGCGCGGCACTCGCGCACGGGCGCCGGCGGAACAGTTGCAAGAAGCCGTGATGAACGTGATGACGAACGGCGTTCCGACCGAACTGGAGCTTTGTCTCGCCCGTGACGGCGAACCCGCCTGGTACACCGTGCGCATTGCGCCGGAGTTCGGCCCCGGCGCCGAGGTCGTCAGCGCACTCACCATACGCTCCGACATCACCCGGCATAAACGGATGGAGCAGGCGTTGCGTGCACTGGTGAGCCGACGCGATACGGATCTGGAAAAAGAGCGCCGCCGCATCGCCCGCGAGTTGCACGACGAGTTGGGACAGCAGATGGTGGGGCTCAGAATGAACCTGAATCTGCTCGGCATCCAGTTCGGCGACGAAGTACCCGCCATACGCGAGGCAACGCGGCGCATGCTCGCGCAGCTCGACACCACCATTCAAAACACGCGCGATGTTTCGTCTTCCTTACGACCGCCGGTGCTCGATATGGGCCTCATCCCCGCGCTCGAATGGCTCGCGGCCACCTTCAAGCAACACACGGGGTTGCGATGCGAGCTGAACATGCCGCGCGGCGAGGTCGATATGACCGAAGAACAACGTGTCACCATTTTCCGCGTCGCACAGGAATCGCTGACCAACGCCGCAAAGCATGCGATCGCCGACACCATCGAGATCGCATTTCAACGCGACGCGGGATGCTTCATTCTCGAAGTGAAGGACAACGGCAGGGGCTTCGATACACAGAGCCGACGCAATCCGAACACGTTCGGATTGGCCGGCATGCGCGAACGCGTGATGGCCGTCGGCGGCGATCTGACTGTCGAAAGCGGGGCCGGCCGCGGCACGACTGTTCGTGCCCGCATTCCGGCAGGAGCGGCGACGAGCGATTCGACGTAGCGGTTACGGAAGGCTGCATGCTTCGGCGCAAGATTCGCCGGATACTGCGCCCTCCATGCAACTTTTCGATGGGGCGACGGTACTCACTGTCAAGGACCGGCGCCAACGGGCACGACCGGTGCCGGAAGGCGATCCCCCGTCCCATGCCATGATTCGCCTGTTTGTGCCTTTGAACCGCTCGAAAAGATGACAACACCGATCGAAACACCGCAAGCGCGCTCGCAGCGGTCTCATGCTTTGCCCGCCGAGCGCTTCAGCCGTATTGCAATCGTGCTGCACTGGGCCGTCGCCTTGGGCATCCTCACGAACGTCGCGCTCGCGCTGTCGGTCGACTACCTGCCCGACGCCTGGGTCCGCCCCGTCATCGACACGCACAAGTCGATCGGCATCACCGTGCTCGGTCTGGCCGTGTTGCGCGTGCTTTGGCGCATGTCGCATCAACCTCCGCGCCTGCCCGACGCATTCAGGAACTGGGAGCGCATTGCCGCACATGTCGCCCACGTACTGCTCTATATCGTGATGCTCGGCCTCCCTTTGTCCGGGTGGCTGCACGACTCTGCATGGAAGGACGCGGCCACGCACCCCATGACGCTATTCCATCTCGTGCCATGGCCCCGGATTGGCTTCGTGATGCACCTCGATCCCGCGTTCAAGGAGCATATGCACGATGTCTTCGGCGCCGTGCATGCATGGTTCGCTTACGCGCTCTATACACTGCTGGCACTGCATATCGGCGGCGCGCTCAAGCATGAGCTGATCGATCGGCACTCCGTCTTGCGGCGCATGTGGCCATGAGTTCGGTACCGGAGCACACGCCGCATCGTCGGTCCGCCGGCCAAGCCGCCACGGGCCGCCGTGCGCCGCTCTCAGGCGTCCACGCATTGAACGAAGCATTCGCACGCGCCTCTCCACGCGTGTCGCCGCGCGGCACGCCGTTTTCTGCCCTATTGATTCACGGCGCCGTCTTCGCACTCTGGTTCGTGCTTTTCGCGCGTGCGTTCTCGCTGCACGGCCTCGTTGCATGGTCGGTCGGTGTGGCCTATGTCGCCTACGACACGCTGCTGCTCGCGTTCGTCGCGTTCAAGTCGTGGACGCTGCTGCGGCCACACGACAAAACGCACGTCGAAGGTCCGCTGCCGACGCTCGGCGTCATCGTGGCGGCATATAACGAAGCAGCCGTTCTTCCCGTTACGCTCGAAGCGCTGCTCAACCAGGACGCCGCGCCTGCCCGCATTGTCATCGCAGACGATGGCTCGACGGACGCTACGGCCGAACTGCTTACGCACGAGTACGGTCTCGTCGAACCGCCCGAAGGGCAGGTGAGCGCGCCGAGTGCTCACCACCCCAACCTTTATTGGCTCCGCTTGCCGCACGGCGGTAAGGCGCGCGCACTCAATGCAGCCATCGCGCTGCTCGATACCGATGCCGTTCTTACCGTCGACGCCGATACACGCCTCGACCGCGACGCGTGCGCTGCGATGCGCGACGCGTTCGCATGCGAAGCCGAGCTCGTTGCCGCCACGGGCATCATCAAGCCCGTATGCGCGCGTACGCCGACGGGCCGCTTCTTCCAATGGTTTCAGACCTACGAGTACATCCGCAACTTCATTTCGCGTTTCGCCTGGATGCGCGTGGACAGCCTGCTGCTTGTATCGGGCGCATTTGCCTGCTTTCGTCGCGAGGCGCTGATTACCGTGGGCGGCTTCGATGCGCAATGCCTCGTAGAGGACTACGAACTGATCCACCGGCTGCGGCGTCATGCGGTGGAGCACGGCAAGACCTGGCGTGTTCGCGTCATCGGCGCGGCGCACGCTCATACCGATGCACCGGGCACGCTGCCAAGCTTCCTGCGCCAGCGGCGCCGGTGGTTCGCCGGTTTTCTGCAAACCCAGTACTGGAACCGCGATCTCATCGGCAACCGTCGCTATGGGGCGCTTGGTCTGTTGATGATGCCGGTCAAAGCGATCGACACGCTGCAACCGGTGTACGGGCTCACCGCATTTGCGTTGTTGCTGGTGTTTCTCTTCACGGGGCGCCTTGCGCTTGCGTTGCCGGTTTCGGGTGTCATTGCGGCGAAGATCGTCGTCGATCTTGCATTCCATCTGTGGTCGGTGCACCTCTACCGGCGCTGGACAGCCGAGCGCCGAAGCGCGCGCCTGCCGATGGCGATTCTCGCGTCGATCATCGAACCGTTCACGTTTCAACTGCTGCGGCATGCCGGCGCGACGCTCGGATGGCTGCACGTGCTGACCGCACGCACGAGCTGGGGTGTGCAGGAACGTACGGGGCTTGTCGTAAAGGACTGACCCGCTCGCGAAAAGCGCGCGAAAAAGCGACTGACAGAAATGCCACTTTCGCCCAGGCGGCAAATGCGCGGACACTACGCTCCACGCTGCGGTCCGGCTCTCGTTGGCAGCCGACCCGGCTCAAAGAGAACCCACGAGGAGCGAAGGAGGCAACCATGCAGTGTCAGCAATTCCTCCAGGACGGCAACGGGCGATTTTCGGCAACGCGCCTCGCTTTCCTGCTTTGGACTGTCGGTGTGCTCGCGGTCTGGATCTACCTGTCGATTAACCATCCGAACACCGATATTCGGATCGACAGTTCGGTGACCGTACTGATCGGGGTGCTCATGACGGGGAAGGTCGTCCAGAGCTTCAGCCGCGGCGATCAGGGCGCGCATGGTAGCGGTAACGCGGTCCCGATGGCCGTGGGCGAACAGCCTGCCGCGGCTGCGGCAGGGCTCGCCCCGCGGCCCGGCGTCTGAGGGGCCGCTAGCGCCCCGCCCAGCCGCGGTTGGGCGGGGTATTGCCATGGCGCATCGCGTCGAGTTGCGCCTGCAGCAGCCTGCGCGCCCTCGGTGGCAGGTCCGCCGACACATCGATCATTCGTTGCGCGGCGCGAGGCGTTTCGGCCAAACGGGGAACGGCACGTCTGAAGATCGCCTCCCGTTCAGAGGGGAGCAGCATGGCGGCAAAGCGGTCGATCGTCGGGCGGTAGATCCCGCCCGGGTGCGCACTGTCAGGCCCGGTGAAGACGATGGTGCTCAGTGCATTGCAGCCGTCCTCGCATGCCCACTGCGCCAGCTCTCTGATGCGCGACTTGCGCGGCGAGCTGAGGTCGGCCGACGAAAGCAATACCGCGATCGATGCGCCGACCTTCGCGTCGGTGAGCAACCTTCTATCAGGGAACCCGTGCCGTGCGGCGGAGAGATCCGGCACGCGCGGGGCGAAGACTTGGGCATGTAGCGCCTCCATTTCCTCGTCCGTCATCGCCTCCAGCACGGGGCCCACCGTATGCATCGTCGTTTCCATCGGATAGCTGAAGTCGTCGCGCGTTGCGTGCGCCACGATTTGTTCGCGCTGAGACGCGTTCAGTCGAGGCGCGAGCCGCTGCACCGCCACCTTTTGATCGTGCCGCGTCTGGCGCGGCAGCGCCGGTGGTCCGAGTTCGGAAAGCAACTTATCCATCTCCTGGGCGCTCAGGGGGAGCACCTGTTGCACCGTCGGATCCTTCTTTATTAACCGTTGAAGTGTGCGCGCCAGGCGCACGGTTTTTTCGCTGCCCTCCGACGCGCGTTGGGGCTTCTCGCGCCCGACCACCGGTGGGCCCGGGCGTCGGTGCGAGGGGCGCCCCTGCTGCGCCTGCTTGTCACCTGCCGCCTCGCCGTCATTGACGTTGTACTGTGGCCCTTCTCCAGCGCCGCTTGCGCGGTGTACGTTGTGGGAACCCAATTCGATCTCCTGATCGTTCGTTTCGAATGACCGCTTTATATCAACAGGGCAGCTCGCCCGACGACGCGCACGCGAACCCGGGGTACGGCGTGCGAAGGCGCGCGGTTGGCCGCCCGTCTCGGCGCTTTCGAAAGGGAGGTATGCCGATTGCAGCTCAATGAGCGCAGGATCAATTGACGCGCGCAGCACGCGGCTCCTGAGCGCGATCGGGGTCCGTACACCGGGCGTCAATTGGCCACGATCAGACGAAATGGAATACGATAAACAGCAGGGCATGGATTGCCCGACCGGCCAACGCCCAGACGAGGGGCAACGTGCTTAGATCGAATCCGGAGGACTTCGGCCGCGCGAGCGGCTTCGTTCGTCGCATCTATCTGCTGCGCAGCCTCGGGTTCTGCATGGGGGCGGTGCCGCTCGCCATGCTGCTGCATGCTCAGCATGCGCTGCCCTGGCTCTATGGTGCCGTGTTGTCGATCTGCTTCGCGTGGCCCCATGTGGCCTATCTCACGGTGCGAAGCTCCCCTACGGCACGGCGCGCCGAACGACGCAACCTGATCATCGATGCCGCGCTCGGCGGCTGGCTCGTGGCGGCGGTTCACTTCGCGCCCATCGCCGCGGTCGTCATCCTGCTCATGTTCACGCTCGACAACATGGCCGTCGGCGGCTGGCGGTTGTTCGGCTTCGGCATCCTCGCCATGGTCGCCGGCTTGCTGCTCGGCCTGCTCTGCTTCGGTCCGCCTCGGACGCTCAACGTCGATCCCGTCATCGCATTGGCATGGCTGCCTGTAGCCGTCGTCTACCCGCTGGTGCTCGCGAAGACCACGCACGACGTATCGATGCAATTGATCCAGCACTCGCGCCGCATGCGCGAACTCAGCGAGCACGACAGCCTGACCGGGCTCGCGAATCGTGCCACCGTGACGAGCCGGCTCCAGGCGCTCCTCACGCGCGCGCACGCCACGAACGAGCGGATTGCCGTTCTTTTCATCGATCTGGACGGCTTCAAAACCGTCAACGACGCGCTCGGGCACGTGGCAGGAGACATGCTGCTGACGGAAGTGGCCGCCCGGCTCGCCGCATGCACGCATGAGGGGGATATCGTTTCGCGCTACGGCGGCGACGAGTTCGTCATCGTCACGGGCTGGGCACGCGCGGGCGCACGGCGCAGTCTGCCCGAGCACGTCTTGTCTGCACTCGCTGCGCCGGTGAACGTAGTCGGGCATGAACTCGTCATTGGCGCGAGTATCGGCATCAGCGTCTGTCCTTCCGACGGCAACGACGCACAGGCGCTGCTGCGCGCCGCCGATATCGCGATGTATGCGGCCAAGACGCGCGGGCGCAATTGCTACGAGTTCTATCGGCAGCGCATGCGTGTCGCGGCCGATGCGCGGCTGAAACTGTCGGCGAAGTTGCGCCGTGCGCTCGAAATGGGCACGCTCTTGGTTCACTATCAGCCCCAGGTCGATATGCGCACGGGGGACATCACCGGATTCGAGGCGCTTGCGCGCTGGCGCGATGAAGAGTACGGCGATGTGTCGCCGGTGGACTTCGTTTCGGTGGCCGAATCGTCGGGGCTGGTATCCCAGCTCGGCGAATTCGTGTTGCGGACCGCATGCGCCCAGGCCGCCGCGTGGAGGCGGATGCGCCCGGTACGGGTGTCGATCAACCTGTCACCGATTCAATTGCTGCGCCCCGATATCGTCGATACGTTCCGCAGCGTGGTCGAGGAAACGTCGATGGACCCGCGGCTGCTGGAACTGGAGGTGACCGAGACCGCACTCATGCGCAATCCGGAAACCGCCGTGCGCTTGCTGCATGCATTTCGTGAAGACGGCGTGAGCGTCGCGATCGACGATTTCGGCATCGGCTACTCGAGTCTTGGGCAATTGCGCGCGCTGCCCGTCGATCGCATCAAAATCGACCGCACGTTCGTTCGCGGCATCGGGCACGGCGACAGCGGCGCCATTGCGACGGCCATCGTCACGCTCGCGAGGGCGCTCGGCATTGCCGTGATCGCGGAAGGCGTCGAGACGCTCGCGCAAAAAGACTTCCTGGTGGCGCATGGGTGCGTCGAGGCGCAGGGCTTCCTCTACAGCCGCCCCCTGCCGGCGGAGCGTGCCACGGCGCTGCTCACGGCGGGCGGCGCGTTGCGCGCCCAACCGTCAAAGCCCGACGGCGAAGCGGCGACTGTCGTCGCGTGACGACGCGCGGGAGGTGTATCTGGCCCCCGATTGCACCTGCAGGGCCTGCGCGAGTCATACGATCGCTTGAAGTTGGAGCTCTAATGAATTAATCGTGACTCCTTATTAAGTATTTCATTAGATGTGCCGTAAGACCGGGTGCTGGCCAACTACAACGACACCTCAATGAAAGCCCCTGCCTCCATACAAACCCGTTCTACCGTTGCCGCCTGCGCGGCGTTCCTCGTTTTGCTGATCGCAACCTTCTCGATCATCCGATTCTTCGTGACCCCTAATCTTGCACAACTCGAAGGCAAGGTTATCGCGAGCAACGTGGATCAGATTTCGATCCAGATCAGCGAACAACTGCGCCAGGTCGAAGCGCAGCAGCGCAGCATCACCCAAACGGTCGCTCAGCTCGAAAGCGACCAGATCGACAAGCTGCTGCCGGCTCTCGTCGATCAGTACGGCGATCAGAACGTGTTCGGCGGCGGCATTTGGCCTTTGCCGAACAAGCGCGAGCAGGGGCGCGACAAGTTCAGCACGTTCTATGCGCGCGATGCCGCGTCGGGGCAACTCGCCGTCAATACGCACTGGAATTCGCCCGAATCGCTGAAGTACTGGGAACAGCCCTGGTACGAAAACGGCAAGACCGCGCCGAAGGGGCACTGCAAATGGGCGAAGGCCTACCAGGACGACGCGAGCCCGCAGCCGCGAACCAACTGCGCGATGGCGATCTACAAGGGCGACGAGCTGTATGGTGTCGCGACGATCGACGTGACGCTCGGCTTCTTCAACCGCCTCGTGGCGGACATGGAAGAGAAAATCCACGGACAGATCCTGATCGTGGAAGCCGACGGCAAGATCGTGAGCAACAGCTCCAAGATCCAGGGCAACATCGTGCTCAAGAACGTGTCGGACATCGCGTTGACGTCGCCGATGGCTGCGGAAATTCAGCGCCTGCTGCCAAGCGTGCAAAGCGGCGGTGAAACGAGCGGTCGGTTCGACGGCACGGACGGCAACGAGACGCTGTTCCTGAAGCCGATTCCGGGTAGCCCGTGGTTGATCGCGACGGCCGTGCCGACATCGATGCTGATGGCGAACAGCAACCGCATCCTGACCCAGCTCGCAGCCGTCCAGGTGCCGGTGGCGATTCTGCTGCTCGCGCTGATGGTCTGGGGCATCCGGATGTTCATGCGTCGCCTCGCCGAGCTGAAGAAGAATATCGACGATCTGTCGTCGGGCGATGCGGACCTCACGCGCCGGCTGCCCGAGACGGGGGGGCAGGAGTTCAGCGCGGTCGCGCGCAGCATGAATGCATTCGTTGCACGTTTGCAGGATGTCGTGGCGCGGGTCGTCGCGGGTTCCGCATCGCTCGCCGCCGGCTCGCGCGAGATCTCCTCGGGCAACCAGGACCTCTCGGCGCGGACCGAAGCGCAGGCCGCGTCGCTGCAGGAAACGGCCGCCTCGATGGAGGAAATCACGGGCACGGTCAAGCAGAACGCCGAAAATGCCGACCAGGCGAACCAGCTCGCGAACGACGCTTCGCACGCTGCGACGCGCGGCGGCGACGTCATCGGCGAATTCGTGCGCACGATGGACTCGATCAACGAATCGTCGCAGAAGGTGGTCGCGATCATCGGCGTCATCGACAGCATCGCGTTCCAAACGAACATCCTGGCACTGAATGCCGCCGTCGAGGCTGCGCGTGCCGGCGAGCAAGGGCGCGGGTTTGCGGTCGTCGCGAGCGAGGTGCGCAATCTCGCGCAGCGCGCCGCGGCATCGGCAAAAGACATCAAGGCCCTGATCGCCGATTCCGCAGAAAAGATCGAATCGGGCAGCGCGCTCGTCGGTCAGGCGGGGCAGACGATGAGCGAGATTATCTCGGCAACGTCGAACGTGGCGACGATCATGAGCGAGATCATGTCGGCGAGCCGCGAGCAGAGCCGCGGCATCGAGCAGGTCAATCAGGCCATCACGCAGCTCGATACGACGACGCAGCAGAACGCTGCGCTCGTCGAGCAGGTCGCTGCCTCGGCCCGGTCGATGCAGGACCAGACGGCGGCACTGTCCGAAGTCGTGGGCGCGTTCAAGGTCTGACGGTGCGGGCGCCGGCGTTGACGTCGGCGTGCTTTGGCATCGGCGCGAAGGCGCGGTATCGTGTCGGTTTCGCGCAGCGGGCGGTGAGCCCGCTGCGGCCCCGACTCCTTACCGCGCTTTGCTTTTTGTGACGATCGACTCGACTCCCCCTACGCTGACCTGGACCGACGGCGGCAATGAACACCATGCGCGCTGGCGCTCCGAAGCCGGCGTCGCGCCGCCCAAACGCGTGGTGCCGGCTGACGACACGACGAAGGCCGATGCCGCCTACGCGCAAGCCTGTGAAGGCACGGCGCTGCTGTGGCAGGGTGACTTTCAGAATGCACGGCAGCTGCTGCAAGCGATGATGCGCCGGATGGACCGCAAGTCCGACGGCAAACGGCGCCGCGCGGCGGCCACGCCGCTCGATGCATTCAACCAGCACCGGATGGCGCAGGCTCAGCGCGCACGCACGCTCGGCATGCTCTTGATTCCGCTCGAGGCCGACTACGCGGTCCCCTTGCGTCGTGCGCCCGATGTCCGTGATGCGTGCCGGGAAGTGTACGGGCCGGCGGACGCGCCGTCGGTCGTGTCGCTGCGCGAGCTGCTCGGTTTGATCGGCGCGCATGAATGGCGCAAGAAGGGCGTCGAGATTCCGGCCCTCGGCGCGCGGATTCACCCTTACTACGGCGTGTTTTCGCCGGTGCGTGGGGAGTATGTCGACCTCGTCGCGCGCACGCCGCTGCCCTCGACGAGCCTGGCGTTCGAAGTGGGTACGGGTACGGGCGTGCTGGCGGCGGTGCTTGCGAAGCGTGGGGTCGCGCGCGTCGTGGCGACCGATGCCGATGCGCGCGCGCTCGCCTG
>CBJMQH010000131.1:0-11531 GCA_966431825.1 uncultured Trinickia sp. | reverse complement strand
CGATCGCCGTCTTGCCCACGCCGGGCTCGCCGATCAGCACGGGATTGTTCTTGGTGCGGCGCTGCAGGATCTGGATCGAGCGGCGAATCTCGTCGTCGCGCCCGATCACAGGATCGAGCTTGCCGGCGCGCGCCCGTTCGGTCAGGTCGATCGTGTACTTCTTCAGCGCCTCGCGCTGGCTCTCGGCATCGGCGCTATGGACCTGCGCACCACCGCGCACGGCCGCAATCGCCGTTTCGAGCGAGCGCCGCGACAAGCCATGCTGGCGCGCCAGCTTGCCGGCCTCGCCCTTGTCGTCGGCCACGGCGAGCAGAAACATCTCGCTTGCAATATAGGTGTCGTTGATCTGCTGCGCTTCCTTGTCCGCCTGGTTGAGCAGGCCGTTCAAGTCACGGCTGATCTGCACGTTGCCGTCCGTGCCCTGAACCTGCGGCAAACGCGAAATCGCCTCGGTCAGCGACGCTTGCAGCGCCTGCACGTGAACCCCGGCCCGCGAGAGCAGCGAGCGCGCCGAGCCGTCCTGCTGGGCGATCAGCGCCGCCAGAACGTGAACGGGCTCGATGTATTGCTGCCCCCGGCCCACGGCAAGGCTCTGTGCGTCGCCGAGCGCTTCCTGGAACTTGGTGGTGAGTTTGTCGATTCTCATGAAGAGACTCCAATTTGGACTACCACCAAAATAGGGTGCCTGGCGCGCGTTTCAAGCCAATCCTTTCAGACTTGTTGCGCACGGCGACGAAGGACCGCACTTTCGACCGCCGGCAGGCACGCGCAAACGATCAGCCGCTCGGCTCGTCGGCAGGCGCTGCGGCGCCCGCAGGCCGCGTCAATTTGATCGGTATGCCGTCGGTGAGGCCCAGCAGTACAGCAATCGGCGCACCGGGTTCGGCGACTTCCCCAAGCGTATGGCGGTCCAATTCAGCCAGGAAGGCCATTCGGGCGGACTCGAACACGTGCTTGAGGCGGCAGTGCGGCTCTATGACGCAGGCCCGATGGTCGGCGCCATCGCGCTCGAAGCAGCCGACGATTGCAAAGTCGTTCTCGGTGGCGCGGACGACCGCGCCGATCGTCAGCGTCAAGGAGCGCTCGTTCAGCCGCAAGCCCCCGTTGCGGCCGCGAATCGTATCGACCCAACCCAATTCACCGAGCCGCTGGACGACCTTCATCAGGTGGTTCTTCGAGATGCCGTAGGCGTCGGAGATGTCCTGGATCGTGGACAGGCCCTGCTTGCGCACGGCAAGGAACAGCATGACCCGCAGTGCGTAATCGGTGTAGTCGGTCAGTCTCATGGACAAGTGCTCGGTGGGAGGCCCGGCAAGCTGGGCATGCAGCGAATCAACGGCGCACGCAAGACCGCACCGGGCATAGGGTTGTATGCATTGTACGTTGACCATAACATGCAGTCATGGTCCATTCCTCCACCCCGGACGCCGCCGCTGCGGCATCCCACCCTAGCCCGCCCTACGCCGAGCCGACCGAAGCCGACATTCGAGAGCTCGTTTATGCGTTCTATGATCACGTACGGGCCGACGACGTGCTCGGTCCCGTTTTCGATGCAGTTCTTGCCGGCCGCTGGGACGCCCATCTGCCGAAGATGTGCACGTTCTGGGGCAGCCTCGTGCTCGGCGACAAGCGCTACCGCGGCAACGTCCAACAGGCGCATCAGCCGCTCGAGGGGATCGAGCCCCGCCATTTCAGCCGCTGGCTCCGCCTGTTCCTCGACACCGTCTGCACACGCTACGAGCCGGCCGCCGCCGTCCGGTTCATGGAGCCTGCACTGCGGATCGCGCAGAGCCTGCAGTTGAGCCGCTTCGGCTGGGACTACGTCGTGCCGCCCGAGCAACAGGCACTGATCGACCAGATAGCGCCCAAGCGCCACGCGCCCGGTGACACGCACGAGCGCCGCGGCGAACCGTTTCCGGCCAAGATCATCGGCCGCAGCAAGGACGGCGACGAGCCCGAGACGCCCTAACGGGGTGCAATCGCACCGGCCGAGCCCGACAGTCAGGGCTGTGCGCCGGGCACCGCACCGTCGCCCCACCGCGCGAGCGCCGCATCGTCCGCTTCGCGCGCGTCGACCCATCGCTCGCCGGCCGGTGTCGTCTCCTTCTTCCAGAACGGCGCCTGCGTTTTCAGATAGTCCATGACGAACGCACAGGCCTCGAACGCGGCCTGCCGGTGCGCTGCGGTCGCTGCGGCGAGGACGATCTGGTCGCACGGCATCAGTTTGCCCACGCGATGAACGATGAGGATATCGCTGCCGGGCCAGCGCCGCCGCGCCTCCTCCCCAATCGCCATCAGCGACTTCTCGGTCATGCCCGGATAGTGCTCGAGTTCCATGGCGGCCACCTGCTCGCCGTCGCTCACGTCCCGCACGGTGCCGACAAAGCTGACGACGGCGCCCACCTTCGCATTGTCGGCCCGTAGCGCCGCCAGCTCGGCAGACACGTCGAAGTCCTCGGTCTGAACGCGCACTCGCATACTCGTGTGTTCCTTTGGTGCGTCGCCGTCTCTTAGCCGCCCGTCACGGGCGGAAAGAATGCGACCTCGCAGCCGTCGGTCAGCCGCGTTGCGGCGTCGGTCATCACGTGATTGCAGGCCATACGCAGCGCCCGCCCTTCGCCAAGCGCCTCTTGCCACGCACCGCCGCGCGCGCGCAGCCATGCGCGCACGTCGCCGACGGTCGCCACGCCGTCCGGCAGGACTACCGCCTCCTGCGCGACGCCCAGCGCCTCGCGCACGCTCGCAAAATACTTCAGTTCGATTTTCATCTCTCAACGCGCCCGGAAAGAGCGGAACAAAAAGGGCAGCGCCCACCTCGGTCAATGAGTGTCTCGATTGCGTCCGCCGGCACGTCAGTCGAGCAGAGCCGCGAACGGCAAAAAGCGCACGGTTTCGCCCGCACTGATCGCATGATTCGGCGGATTGTCGATCAGCCCGTCGCCCCAGACGGTCGACGTCAGCACGGCCGAGCTCTGATTCGGAAAGAGATCGAGTCCGCCCGCCGCATTCACGCGCGCGCGCAGAAACTCGTTGCGACGGTCCGCCTTTGCCTGCGTGAAGTCCGCGCGCAGCGAAAACGCGCGCGGGGCCACATCGGTGACGCCGGCAAGACGCAGGACGAACGGCCGCACGAAGAGCAGAAACGTCACGAAGCTCGATACCGGATTGCCCGGCAGGCCGATGAAGTAGGCCTCGTTCGCATCGTCCGAACCCGCGGCCGCCCGGCGCACCGCGCCGAATGCCAGCGGCTTGCCGGGCTTCATGGCGATCTGCCACATGGTGAGCCGCCCAAGCGAAGTCACGGCCGGCTTCACATGATCCTCTTCGCCGACCGACACACCGCCGGAAGTCAGGATCAGATCATGTCCGTGTGCCGCCTCGGCAAGCGCGGCAATCGTCGCGTCGCGCCGATCGGGAACGATGCCGTAGTCGGTCACGTCGCAGCCAAGGCGCTCGAGCAGCCCGCGCAACGTGAAACGGTTCGAGTTGTAGATGGCGCCCGGCGCGAGCGGCTCGCCCGGCATCGCCAGCTCATCGCCCGTGAAGAAAACAGCCACCTTGATGCGCCGCCTGACCGCAAGCGTCGCACACCCGGTCGATGCGGCGAGCCCCAGAGCCTGCGGCGTGAGACGCATGCCGGTCGGCAGGATCACCGCACCGCTGCGGATGTCCGCCCCTTGCGGCGTGATCCATTCGCCGGGCTTGGGCGTGTGCAGGATATCGACCGCCTCGCCGGCGGCCTCGGTCTGCTCCTGCATCACGACGGCATCGGCGCCCGCCGGCACCGGCGCGCCCGTGAAGATACGGGCCGCCGTGCCGGCCGCGAGCGGCTGCGGCATATGGCCGGCCGGGATCCGTTGCGTCACCGGCAGTCGCCGCTCGCCGTGCGCAAGATCGGCAACGCGCACGGCATAACCGTCCATTGCGCTTGTGTCGGTACGCGGAACGTCCAGCGACGAAACGACATCGCGCGCCAGAACGCGGTTCAGCGCGTCGAGCGTGGCAACGGTCTCGGTATCGGGTACGGGGCGCGCGGCGGCGATCAGCGTGGCCAGTGCATCGGCAGTGGACACGAGCGGTGCTCGCTGGGCGGAAACGTCAGGCGTGGACATAGGTTCGACTGCCTGCTGGGCATCTGAAGTCGGAATCGACATTGTAGCGATGCGCCGTGCCGCGCGGGCAACAGCAGGCTGCGCCGACGGCCGGCACGACGCCGGCCGCGGACACGCACGCGTTCAAGCCGGTGCGTGGGCCTCGACATAGGCCTTCACTTGTGCGGCGTCGGCGGCCAGCACGTCGAACCGCTGGGGCAACGTCTCGAGGCCGACAAACGCCGTCGGACGCTCGGGCTCGCCGCCGAGTGCCTCGCGGATCGTCTCGCCGAACTTGATCGGCTGCGCCGTCTCGAGCACGATCATGGGCACGCCGGCCTGCAGATGCTCACGCGCCACCTTCAGACCGTCGGCCGTGTGCGTGTCGATCATCGCCCCATAACGGGCGTGCACATCGCGAATCACAGCCACGCGGTCATCGTGCGTGCTGCGACCGGAAACGAAGCCGAACTCACCGACGCGCGCGAAATCGCCGCTCGCGGCCAGATCGAAGCCGCCCTTCTCCTCGACGTCCTTGAACAGCTGCAGCACACGCGCCGGATCGCGCCCCAACAGGTCGAAGACGAAGCGCTCGAAATTCGACGCTTTGGAAATATCCATGCTGGGGCTGCTCGTGTGATACGTCTGCGCAGCGCCGCGCACGCGATAGACACCGGTGCGGAAGAACTCGTCGAGCACGTCGTTCTCGTTCGTCGCCACGACGAGCTTTTCGATCGGCAGCCCCATCATCCGTGCGATATGACCGGCGCAGACGTTGCCGAAGTTGCCCGAGGGCACCGTGAACGACACGCGCTCGTCGTTCGAGCGCGTCGCCGCGAAGTAGCCCTTGAAGTAGTAGACGACCTGCGCCACCACGCGCGCCCAATTGATCGAATTGACCGTGCCGATCTTGTGCTTCGCCTTGAACGCGTGATCGTTCGACACGGCCTTCACGATATCCTGGCAGTCGTCGAACACGCCTTCGATCGCCAGGTTGAAGATATTCGGCTCTTGCAGGCTGTACATCTGCGCCGTCTGAAACGCGCTCATCTTGCGGTGCGGCGACAGCATGAAAACGCGGATACCGGCCTTGCCGCGCATCGCGTATTCGGCCGCGCTCCCCGTATCGCCCGAGGTTGCGCCGAGAATGTTCAGCGTTTGCCCCGTCTTGGCGAGCGTGTACTCGAACAGATTGCCGAGCAACTGCATGGCCATATCCTTGAACGCGAGCGTCGGGCCGTTCGAGAGCTCGAGCAGCGACAGCGGCGCGCCGGCTTCGACGCCGAGCGTCTTGAGCGGCGTGATCGCGCTTGCGTCTTCGCTGTGCCGCACGTTGCTGTAGACGTCTGCGCGGTAGGTCTTTGCAGTCAGCGCGCGCAAGTCCTCGGCGGGAATATCGCCGCTGAACTTCGACAGGATCTCGAACGCAAGCTCGGCGTACGAGAGCGCGCGCCAGCGCGCAAGCTCGTCGGCCGTGACACGCGGGTACTCGGCCGGCAAATAGAGTCCGCCGTCCTTCGCAAGACCCGCGAGCAGGATGTCGGAAAACGTATGGCGCTCGCCGATGCCGGCGCCGCGCGTGGAAATGTAATTCATGGTCGGAACGCCTTCGGTATTCGTTGGATCACGCGAGCGCTTCGATGCGCAGCTTCGTCACCTTCGACACGACGGTCGAGAGCGCCTCGATACGCGCGATCGCCGCGTTGACGTTCTTCTCGAGCGTCTCGTGCGTGATGATGATGACGTCGGTCTCGCCGTTGTCGGCCACCTGCTCGGCTTCCTTTTGCAGCAACGCGTCGATCGAGATGCCGCCGTCCGCCAGAATGCGCGTGATATCGGCCAGTACACCGGTCACATCGGCTACGCGCAGGCGCAGATAGTAGCCGCTCGTCACCTCTTCGATCGGCAGGATCGGCGTGTCCGACAGGCTCTGCGGCTGAAACGCCAGATGCGGAACGCGGTGGTTCGGATCGGCCGTATGCAGCCGCGTCACGTCGACAAGATCGGCCACCACGGCCGATGCCGTCGGCTCGGCGCCGGCGCCCTTGCCGTAGTAGAGCGTCGTGCCGACCGCATCGCCATGTACTTCGACGGCGTTCATCGCGCCTTCGACGTTCGCCAGCAGCCGCTTGGCCGAAATCAGCGTCGGATGCACGCGCAGCTCGATGCCGCGTTCGGTGCGGCGCGTAATGCCGAGCAGCTTGATCCGGTAGCCGAGGTCTTCCGCATAGCGGATGTCGGTCGAAGCGAGCTTGCTGATGCCCTCCACATAAGCGAGGTCGAACCGCATCGGCACGCCGAACGCGATCGCGCTCATGATCGTGAGCTTGTGGGCCGCATCGACGCCTTCGACGTCGAACGTCGGGTCTGCCTCGGCGTAGCCGAGCGCCTGGGCGCCCTTCAAGGCCGTCGCAAAGTCGAGGCCGCGCTCGCGCATTTCGGAAAGGATGTAGTTCGTCGTGCCGTTGATGATGCCGGCGATGCATTGGATGCGGTTCGCCGTCAGGCCTTCGCGCAGCGCCTTGATGATCGGAATGCCGCCCGCGACGGCCGCCTCGAACGCCACCATGACGCCCTTCGCGCGGGCCGCTTCGAAGATCTCCGTGCCGTGCACGGCGAGCAGCGCCTTGTTGGCCGTCACGACATGCTTGCCGTTCGCGATCGCGCGCAACACGAGCTCGCGTGCAATGCCCGTGCCGCCGATCATTTCGGCGACGATCGAGATCGACGGATCATCGACGACCGCATTGAAATCGCTGCCGAGCTCTACGCTGCCGGCCGCATCACCGAGCGCGGCAAGCGCTTTGGCCGGGTTGCGCACCGCAATGCGCGCGACTTCGATGCCGCGGCCAGCGCGGCGTTTGATTTCTTCTTGGTTGCGGCGCAGCACCGTGAAGGTGCCGCTGCCCACCGTGCCGAAGCCCAACAAGCCAACTTTGATCGGTTCCATGCAGCGAGTACTTGATGTGATGAAGCGTTGATATGAATACGGGTTGGTCTCACGCCCGGGCAGCGAGGCCGCGTCAGGTGCCGTGACGCTTGCGGTAGCCCTCGAGGAAACGTCCGATGCGGTTGATCGAATCGGTCAGATCATCGGTGTTCGGCAGGAACACGACGCGGAAGTGGTCGGGTTTCGGCCAATTGAAGCCGCTGCCCTGCACGAGCAGCACGCGCTCTTCGAGCAGCAAGTCGAGGATGAACTGCTGGTCGTCCTCGATCGGGTAGATCTCGGGGTCGAGCCGCGGGAACATGTAGAGCGCCGCTTCGGGCTTCACGCAGCTCACGCCGGGAATCGCGTTGAGCATCTCGTAGGCGACCTGGCGCTGGCGATAGAGCCGCCCGCCCGGCACGATCAGGTCGTTGATGCTCTGGTAGCCGCCGAGCGCCGTCTGGATCGCATACTGCCCCGGCACGTTCGGACAGAGCCGCATCGACGCCAGAATACCGAGGCCTTCGCAATAATCGCGTGCGCGACGCCGGTTATCGCCCGTGAGCCCCGACAGGTACATCCAGCCTGCGCGGTAGCCGCAAGCGCGGTAGCTCTTCGAGATGCTGTTGAACGTGACCGTCAGCACATCCTCCGACAGCGCCGCGAGCGACGTGTGCTTCTTGCCGTCGTAGACGATTTTGTCGTAAACCTCGTCGGCGAAGATGATGAGACCGTGCTCACGCGCGATCTCGATCAGATCGAGCAGCAGTTCGTCGGAATAAAGGGCGCCGGTCGGGTTGTTCGGGTTGATGACGACGAGCGCGCGCGTGCGCGGCGTGATTTTCGCGCGCAGGTCATCGAGATCGGGCATCCATGCGTTCGATTCGTCGCACAGATAGTGCACGGGCGAGCCGCCGGACAGGCTGACCGCGGCCGTCCAGAGCGGGTAATCGGGTGCCGGCAGCAAAACTTCGTCGCCGTCGTTCAAGAGCGCCTGCATCGCCATCACGATCAGCTCCGACGCGCCGTTGCCGATGTAGATGTCGTCGAGCTCGACGCCGGCCACGCCCTTCTGCTGCGAATAGTGCATGATCGCCTTGCGCGCCGCGAACACCCCTTTCGAATCGGAGTAGCCCGTCGAGGTCGGCAGGTTGCGGATCATGTCCTGAATGATTTCATCCGGCGCGTCGAAGCCGAACGGTGCCAGATTGCCGATGTTGAGCTTGATGATCCGATGGCCCTCGTCCTCGAGCCGCTTGGCGTGTTCGAGCACGGGCCCGCGGATGTCGTAGCAGACGTTCAACAGCTTGTTCGACTTGAGAATCGGTTTCACGACGGACGTTGTTCCTGGACTATGCCCGCGAGGGCGGAAGGCTTGTTTGTGGCTGGGCGGCGCCGCGGATCGCGCCGCCCGGCGCGGGTAAGCGCCCGAGGCGGGTCGGCCCCCTGGGGTTTCGAGCACGCGATGGCGGTCGGCGGGAGGCTGGCAGTGGCCCTGACGGTGGCCCGAAGCGCAGGGAAGCGCCGCCGGGCGACTAAAAAGTTATAATTTAGCGGATTTCCATCGACTTTCGCAATGCACCATCGACACAAGCGGCAGGCGGTCGATGCGAAAAGCCGGCACAACCACGGAATACGAGATTTCGAGATTTGAAATTACATCAGGATTCGAGCGGTGCCCTGAACACCGTGACCGGTTACGGCACCGACTACGTCGACGTCAATTTGCAACGCCATGCGCACAGCATCATCGTGCTGCCCGAGGAGCCCGTCATCGAATGGCCGGTCTCGGCCTTCGACGCGCTGACGCCCGACCACTTCGCGGCCCTGCTCCCGGCGAAACCCGAGCTCGTCATTTTCGGCAGCGGCGCGCGGATCCGCTTCCCGCACCCTCGGCTGACCGCGGCGCTCGCGGCTGCGCGCATCGGCGTGGAGACGATGGATTTCATGGCAGCGTGCCGTACCTACAACATTCTCGTCGCCGAAGGCCGTCGCGTCGCCGCGGCGCTCCTGATCGAACGATGAGGCCGCTCGCCGGCTGAACGGCGAGCGCGTCGCACCGGGCGGTGCGCGTACACCAAGCGCCCGGCGGCCTCAATAAACTTAACGAATCTCATGCCGCTACACCGATATTCCCGCGCGGACGGCCCGCTCGCTGCCGAACCCGTCGCCGCGCCAGGCGGCGGTATGCGCTCGTGGCTCGAAAGCCCGGCCGCCATGCTGCTGCTCGTCGCCCTGCTCGCGCTCGTCTGGTTCGTGCCGCTCGGCCTGCGTCACCTCGTCCCAAGCGACGAGGGCCGGTACGCCGAAATGGCGCGCGAAATGCTTTTGTCAGGCGATTGGATCACGCCCCGCTACAACGGCTACAAGTACTTCGAAAAGCCCCCGCTGCAAACCTGGGCCAATGCCCTGACGTTCGCCTGGTTCGGCATCGGCGAGTGGCAGGCGCGCCTCTACACGGCGCTCACGGGCTTTTTCGGCATCCTGCTCGTCGGTTACACCGGCACACGGCTCGTGAACCGGCGGGCGGGCTTCGCGGCCGCGCTCGCGCTCGCAGCCGCGCCGTACTGGCAGTTGATGGGCCACTTCAACACGCTCGACATGGGCCTGTCGTTCTGGATGGAGCTCACGCTCTGCGCGCTGCTGCTCGCCCAGCGCGACGGCGTCACGGCGCGCGAGGCGCGGCTCTGGATGTGGGCCTGCTGGGCCTCGATGGCGCTCGCGATGCTGTCCAAGGGGCTGATCGGCATCGTACTGCCGGGTGCCGTTCTGGTCCTGTACACGCTGCTCATGCGCGACTGGGCACTATGGAAGCGCCTCTATCTGCCGAGCGGCCTCGCGATCTTCCTGGCGATCGTTGCGCCCTGGTTCTGGCTCGTGCAGGAGCGCAACCCGGAATTCTTCAACTTCTTCTTCATCGTCCAGCAGTTCGCCCGCTATCTGACGCCGGAGCAGAACCGGCCCGGCCCTCCGTACTATTTCGTCGGCGTGATCCTCGTCGGGTTCCTGCCGTGGCTGTCGATCGCCGTGGCCAGCGTGCGGCATGCGCTGCGGCAGAGCCGGCAGCAAAACGGTTTCGCGCCGATGAAGCTGCTGCTCGTCTGGGCCGTGTTCATTTTCGTGTTCTTCAGCGCGTCGCATTCGAAGCTCGTGTCGTACGTGTTGCCGATCGCACCGGCGCTCGCGCTCGTCATCGGCGCCTGGCTGCCCCAACTCGATGGCCGGCGCTGGCAGCGCCACCTCGCCGGCTACGTACTGTTCTTCGTTGCCGCGGCAATCGGCGTAACGTTCCTCGCCCGTTTCGGCGATGCGCGCACGCCCAATGCGCTCTACCGCGAGTTTCGCGTCTGGGCCTACGCCGGGGTCGGCATTGCACTCGCCTTGACGCTCGCCGCACTGGCCGTGAACCGCCGCGCCC
This sequence comes from uncultured Trinickia sp., assembly GCA_966431825.1. Lineage (GTDB taxonomy): Bacteria > Pseudomonadota > Gammaproteobacteria > Burkholderiales > Burkholderiaceae > Trinickia. The sequence goes on along the minus strand of CBJMQH010000131.1, from coordinate 1,093 downwards.
GCACGGGTGTGCTGCCGGCCGCCACCGTCTTCGGCGCCGCCTGGGTGCTGCTCGCGTCGATCGCAGGCACAGGCCACGAGGCCTTCGGCCGCCAGAGCTCAGGCGCGCTGCTCGCCCCCGCCGTCAAGGCTGCGCTCGCGCAGTTGCCGGCCGATACGCCGTTCTACTCGGTCGACGTGCTCGATCACACCGTGCCGTTCTACGTCGGCCACACGATGATCATGGTCCAGCAGCCCGACGAACTGCGCTTCGGCGTGACGCAGGAGCCGCAGAAGTGGCTGCCCACCGTGGACGCCTGGATCGCGCGCTGGAAGACCGAGACGCATGCGCTCGCGCTGATGCGCCCCGATATGTATGACAGGCTCAGCGCCGCGCATGTGCCCATGCGCGTGATCGCGCGCGCCGCGAGTCGCGTGATCGTCGAAAAACCCTGATCGCGAAGCCGCGCACCTGTCGGCGCGCGGCGCGCCCGAACCGCCCGAGAAAAACCCGATCGATGAATCCCATTTCCCTCTTCTGCATCCTCGCCGGGGTCGCACTGAATGCATGCGCCCAACTGCTGCTCAAGGCCGGCGTGAATGCGGTTGGACACTTCGAATTCACCCGTGCGAACATTCTGCCCATCGGCTGGAAACTGGCCACCCAGGTACCGATCATCGGCGGCCTTGCGTGCTACGTCATCAGCGTCGGCGTCTGGATCGTCGGCCTGTCGCGCGTCGACGTTTCGATCGCCTACCCGATGCTGTCGCTCGGCTATGTCGTCAATGCGTTTGCCGCCTGGTACCTGTTCGGCGAAGTGCTGAGCCTGCAGAGGATGATCGGTATCGCGATCATCCTTGTGGGCGTGCTGGTGCTCGCCCGAAGCTGACGCTGCCTGCGGATACCTAAAAAGCACGCGCTGTACCCGCGTCGCGTGCACCAATACAAAACTCTTACTCGAGCGAAGCCTTAACTCATGACTGAGCCAACCGTTCCCTTTCTGCCATTCACACGGCCCGAGATCGACGAAGAGACGATCCAGGGCGTCGTCGACGTGCTGCGCTCGGGCTGGATTACGACCGGCCCGCAGAACCAGGCGTTCGAGGCGCAGTTG
>CBJMQH010000130.1:0-11615 GCA_966431825.1 uncultured Trinickia sp. | reverse complement strand
GCCATTCGGTTGGCGCATTGGGGTTCGCGCGGAAATACGGCTCCGGCTGGCTTGTGGCGGCCGGCCGGTGGCGCCCTGGACCCGGCGCGACGAGACGGTTGCATCGATAGGCGTGCTCTATCGCGATCGCCGGGCACATCGCTCAAAAAACTAGCAGGGCCGTAGCCTTGCCGGCGTATACCTGCTATGATCGCGGATCGAATTGAGATCGCCGCCGCTTTGGTGCGTGTTGTTTGCGCAGGTTGCGCACAAAGACTTGCGATTGGAAGTCCGTCTGATCGGTTCGCTGGCCGCGGTTTGCGCCCCAGCAGACCCGTTCCGGCTGGATTTCGGCTCCGGCGCTGTCGTTGAAGCTGCCTGGGCTGTCGCGGTGCCCTCACCGCATTCTCTTTTCCGGCCTTCGCTGTCGTCTCGCCTCTTTGGCCTTGCGTTCAGCCGCTGGGGCGTATTCGCCCGGAAGACCGACGCGTGAGCGACAAACGGCGCCACGCATTTGACCGTTACTTTGGGAAATACATGACGACGATTGTTCTGAAAGAAAACGAGCCGTTCGAAGTGGCCATCCGCCGCTTTCGTCGCGCGATCGAAAAGAATGGCCTGATTGCCGAGCTCCGCGAGCGTCAGTCCTACGAAAAGCCGACCGCTGTGCGCAAGCGCAAGAAGGCTGCTGCCGTGAAGCGCCTGCACAAGCGCCTGCGCAGCCAAATGCTGCCGAAGAAGCTCCACTAAGAACGCGTCACTGCCGCGTGGCGCCCTCGGGCAGCGACGGCGGCAGGCAGAACCGTTTAGCAAGACGAACGGCGATCCGCTTCATGAGAAGCGGGTCGCCGTTTTGCATGTGCGCATGCGTAAAACGTAGGCGCTTGCGCCGCACGTGCCGGCAGGAGGCGCGGCGCCCGGCGGGTGCCGTAACCGGGCTTTAACCGGTTGAGCGGTATCTGAGCGGTATCACGCAGCGTACTTGGCGAGTCCTTCGCTCGACAGCCCGAATTGGCGCGCGATCGATACGAGCCGCTCGCGCCATTCCCATGTGCCGAACACGTCGTGAACGTTCTGCAGGCAGCTGAGCAGCTCAACTGTCGCCGCGTCGTAGACATTCACGCCCGCCTTCAACAGCGCCTTTTTCAAGGCGGCGACCCCCGCGTCCATATAGGCCGGAAACGGGCCCGCCGCAGGACTCACATAGCGCACGGGCACGCCTTCCATGGCGGTCGTATAGTCGAGCCGCCCGATGAGCGCGCCGACCGGGCAGCCGCCGTAATGGCCGCGGTAAGCACCGCCCCCGCGCGGCAGGAGGGCGGCGCGGCCCTGGTTGAACAGATGGTCGGCCGTGTGATCGAAAAGCTGCTGGTGGGTGAGGAATTGCGGGTTTTTCATGATTCGTGTCCGGCGGCATACGGTGCGTGCCGGCTCTTCTCTCCTTACACCCGCTATATCGGCGAATTCGGCCGATTTTGCAGCCCCATCGAGGGCTTCTCCCGATTTCCGGTCATTCTTGCTGCGTCGAGGCTTCATCCTGCGTCGCGCCGGCGGCAGCCGAACGCGCGCGCTTGGGTTGGGCGAGCGCGGCGCACCGGGCGCGGCAGGCGCAGTCGATCTGATGATCGTTGACCATGCCGATCGCCTGCATGAACGCATAGCAGATCGTGGAACCGACGAACTTGCAGCCGTATGCCTTGAGGGCTTTGCTCAATGCGTCCGACTGCGGTGTCGAAGCCGGTGCATGTTGCTTGTAGGAGGCCCAGTCGCCTTGAAGCGGCGTGTCGTCGACGAAAGACCACACGAACTTGGCGAACGCGCCGTGCTCGGCGCGAATGCGCAGTACGGCCTGCGCGTTGACGATCGCCGATTCGATCTTGGCGCGATTGCGTACGATCGACGCATCGGCCACGAGCCGTTCCACATCGGCCGGCGTGAATTGCGAGACCGCCTGCGCATCGAAATCGGCAAACGCGCGGCGGTAGCCTTCGCGCTTGGCGAGAATCGTCGACCACGAGAGTCCGGCCTGCGCGCCCTCGAGAATGAGCATTTCGAACAGATGCCGCTCATCGCGCGAGGGCACACCCCATTCGGTGTCGTGATATTGCTCGTCGGCCGGCGTTCGGACCCAATCGCAGCGTTGCGTCATTCCCTATCTCCGCGTTCGTCACCCTGAGCCGCAAGCATAGCGGAGCCAACGAAGAGGGGATCTCGACCGTTCGGCCAACGCATTTGATTTTTTCAGCGTGCGCCGCGATTGGCACGGCTAACCGAACCGGATACCCTCTCGCTCGTCGCCGCGCGCAGCACCGATGCGGGCGAGACGTCGAACATGAGTCGGTGAATGAGCGCGAAGGTGCGCAGTGGATGCAATGAAAAAAATTGACGGCGGGCCTTTTCTGATTGGCGTCGATGGAGGCGGCAGCGGTACGCGCGTGCTGTTGGCCGACGGGACGGGCGCGGTGCTCGCGCAAGGCGCCGCGGGCCCTTCCGGTCTGGGCCTCGGTATCGACCGGGCATGGCAGTCGATCTCGGACGCATGCGCCGACGCGTTCTCGCGCGCCGGCATCTCGCTCGATTGGGCGCACTGTGTGCTCGGCTGCGGCTTGGCCGGCGTCAACAATCGCGACTGGCTCGATGCATTCAAGGCAGGCGCGCCGGCGGTGCGTGCGCTCGTCGTCGAAAGCGACGCCTATACGACACTGCTCGGCGCGCACGGCGGCGCTCCCGGGGTGATCGTCGCACTGGGGACCGGCAGCATCGCGGCGGCGCTCGATGCCGACGGACACTTTCGTGTCGCCGGAGGCTACGGCTTTCCTTCGGGCGACGAGGCAAGCGGTGCCTGGCTCGGCCTGCGTGCAATCGTGCACGCACAGCGCGCGCTCGACGGCCGCGTGCGCCCCGATGCCTATTCGTCGGCGCTGCTCGAGCGCATCGGCGTGTCGGATCGCGACGCGCTCGTCGTCTGGCTCTGCGCGGCGAACCAGACGGCGTATGCCGCGCTCGCGCCCGTCGTGCTCGCGCACGCCACGCATCCGGCGGCGGCGCGCTTGCTCGCGGAGGCTGGCGCAGACATCGCCGCGCTCGTCGATGCGCTCGATCCCGGTGGCCAACTGCCGGTGGCATTGTGCGGCGGCCTTGGCCCTGCGCTGACTGCGTTCGTCCAAGCGCCGCACCGCTCGCGCCTTGCCGCGCCGCGCGCCGATTCCGCGCATGGCGCGTTATGGCTGGCGCAACGTGCCGCCGGCGGCCGCTGACGATAAAATACGGCTCTTGCCGATTCCGCGCGCCGCGTCCCAAGCCGTTCCCATGTACGAAGTCATCGCCACCGATCTTGACGGCACGCTGCTCAACAGCGATCACCAACTCGACCCCTTTACCGTCGCGACGGTACAGCGGCTCGCACGCAACGGCGTTCAGTTCGTTATCGCGACGGGCCGCCACTACTGCGATGTGGCCGGAATCCGCGATGTGCTCGGGATCCGGCCGTACCTCGTCACGTCGAACGGCGCACGCGTGCATGCCCCCGACGACACGATGGTGCACGCGCGCAACCTGCCGCCGCAGGCCGTGCGCCGGCTTGTGCAGCCCGAGATCGCCGGCGAGCACGGGCGCGTGATCGTCAATCTGTTTTCTGACGACGCGTGGCTCATCGATCGCGATGCGCGCGAACTCTTGATGTACCACCAGGATTCGGGGTTCAGGTATGAGGTGACTGACCTGTGCGCGCAGGCCGGCGACAATATCGCGAAGGTGCTCTATATCGGCAAGCCGCATGATCTGGCGCCGATTGCCGAGCGACTGGCGCGCGAATTCGGCGATTCGCTTTACGTGACCTATTCACTATCGGATTGCCTCGAAGTCATGGCGTCGGGCGTCTCGAAAGGCCGTGCGCTGCAATTCGTGCTCGACAGGCTCGGCGCACGGCGGTCGAAATGCGTCGCATTCGGCGACAACATGAATGACATCGACTTGCTGGAGACGGCCGGCTATCCGTTCATGATGAACAATGCCAATCCCGATCTCATCGCACGCCTGCCTCACGTGCCGCGGATCGGCAATAACTTCGAGGCGGGCGTCGCGCACCATCTGCGCAAACTGTTTTCGCTCGACGACGAATTGGCCGTCTGACGCGACGCGCATCAAGGTAAGGCCGCGCAAGGGCAATCGGCCGAGCGGCCGTCGAGTCCCTCCTGCTCGCGGACGAAGGTCGCATGGGGCGGCGTGCTCGCCCAATCGAGCTTGACCACATACAGACTGTCGAAATCGCGGCTTTCCCACGACGGCACGTCGGCGGCCTCTCCACCATTCGCTTTCACGATCGCCCGTACGAGCGCTTCGATCTCGTGGTGCTCCCACGCCACGACGATCAGACGGCCCCGATTGGCCGGGTCGACGAGCGTGCGTCCGAGCGCGTCGATTTCCGAAAAGCCGTAGGGCGTGGCGACGGGCAATCCGAATTGAATTGCGGTCGGCTCGATCGTGGCGAGCGGGCGGACGTAGTAATAGCTTGCATCACCGTCTTGTTTCCTTGCGCCCGGATCGGGCGCGTAGATTGCATCGGGCTTGCCGAACTTGGCGGCGATCACCGCCGGCAATGCCAATGCTCGGTTTAAACCCTGACAGTCGAGCTGGCCGAATCCACCCTTGGGCTTTTCGCCATGACGAAGAAAGACCAGCGTTTCCACGTTGCTGCTCCGAGCCTCTCCGGCATTGGCGGCCGTCACGCCGATAAGCCCAAGCCCGATCGCCGCCGCAATTGCCCGGCGAAGCGCATGGACATTGGCGATGCGAATCACGGCGCGTACCGCTTGCCGTATCGTGCTTCCTACCGGGCGCTCAATCGCCGCGTGCGGCGTAGGGGCGCCGAAAGCAATGCTCATTACCGTCTCCTTTGGGGTGCGCTTGAGCGGTACGCATGGTTTTCGAACACCATCGCGGCAATCCGCTTCAAGCCGAGCGAGCATAGCGCAATCAGGCGTCAATTTTTTGAGATACCGCGGAGCATACCGGTAACGATGGACAAAACTGCCCTGTCGGGCCAACGCGGGGGCTGACGGATGCTAGTCAGACCGTGGTGTAGCCCGCAATGTCGGTGAAATTCCCGAGTTCGCGGACCTTGCGGATACGCATAATGCGACATTACGCACCTTCATCGAGGTTTTAGGAATTATCATACGATTCCATGGGGTACCCAGGTGAATTGCGCATTGCCTGTTTCGGTGATTCCGACTAGGCTCCAAACAAATCTTGTTTTATGTCAGGGAGACCACGATGGCCACATATGCAAAGTTGAAGGAAGAGATTGCGAAGCTCGAGGAACAGGCAGCCGCCGCGCGCGAGCAGGAGGTATCGGCAGTGATCGCCGATATTCGCGCGAAGATTGCCGAGTTCGGCCTGTCGCCGCGCGACCTCGGTTTCTCGGGCGCCGCCGCGTCGCGGCGGGGCGGTAAAGGCGCCAAACCCGCGTTGCCGCCGAAGTACCGCGATCCGAAGACGGGTGCGACCTGGAGCGGCCGCGGGCGTCAGCCAGCCTGGATCAAGGCGGCCAAGAATGTCGAGCGCTTCCTCATCGAACATCAGTAACGCGCGTGCCCCGTTCGTCAGCGCCATTGCGCATCGGTGCAATGGGCGCTGAGGCGGCGGGAACCGGCATTGTCGCGCTGCGGGCTATTGTCCCGCTGGATCTGTATCGGTCACGTCCATTTAGGCCGCGATCCGGACGCATTTCTAGCCGCATTCGGCATCGTTGCAGCGGCATTGCAGCTGCCGCGTTCCACTCGAATTTCGGGTCAACCCGCTGCGATGCTTCGTAGTGTCGGGCGATTTCCGGCGCTCTGAATCAGCGCTGTATAACATTCGACATAGCGCTTGGCCATCGTCTCTGCCGTGAAGCGGCGCTCGAATTGCGCGCGGATTTCCTCGCGCGACAATTCATCTAGTCGGTCCAGCGCTGCAACGGCGCTCTGGGCATCCTCCACGATAAAACCGGTCACCGCATGGTCGATCACTTCGGGCACCGAGCCGCGATTGAATGCGATGACGGGCGTACCGCACGCCATGGCCTCGATCATGACGAGCCCGAACGGCTCGTTCCAGTCGATCGGGAAAACAAGCGCCTTTGCCCTGGAAAGGAATTCCGGCTTGCTCGCTTCGTCGATCTCGCCGACGAACTCCACGTGCGCCTGCGATAGCAGCGGCTCGATCTCGCTCTTGAAATAGTCTTGGTCGACCTTGTCGACTTTCGCGGCGATCTTTAGCGGCAGGCCGCTCATGGCAGCGATCTTGATCGCGGTGTCCGCGCGCTTCTCGGGGCAGATTCTGCCCAGAAAGGCCAGGTACTCGGGTTCGCAATGCGGCTGGGGTGTCAGCAATTGCGAAGGCAACCCGTGATAGACGGTGCCTTGCCAGCGCGCTTGAGGCAACGGCGCACGCTGCGACTCCGAGATCGAGATCACGTTGGCCTCGGTGAACGTATCGAATACCGGCTGAAGCTCCGGCAGGTCGAGGCGGCCGTGCAACGTCGTGACCGTCGGCACGCCGGCCCCCGAGAACAGCGAAAACGGCAGGTAATCGAGATGGAAGTGCAGGACGTCGAATTCGGCTGCGAGGCGGCGCACCTTCTCGAGCAGCACCATGTGCGGGGCGAGCGGGTCCCGGATCGACGGATCGAGTCGCAACGCACGCGGCCATGCTGCGTGGAGCTCGGCGGACGTGATCGAATCACCGCTGGCGAACAGGGTCACGTCGTGGCCGAGGTCGACCAGCGCTTCCGTCAGGTACGACACAACGCGTTCGGTGCCGCCATAGAATTTGGGCGGAACGGCCTCGTAAAGCGGCGCGATTTGGGCGATGCGCATCTCGTCAATCTCCTTTGATCGATGGGGGCTTCGTTTCGACTGCGGCGCATGAGAGCAACTGCAGCGCCCGACCCGGGCCAAGCCTTCCACGCCATTATGGGAAACGACGGCTTGAGGGTATGAGTCCATTTGCAAACCTTTAAGGCTTGTTACAGCCCGAAATGGCAAATTGGCCGCCTCCCCGGCGCTTTCGGTAAAAAGACCTGAAGAAAACGCCATTCGCGCACCGGTCTGTTGCGATCCGGTCACGCCCCTCCCTATAATCCGCGCACCCACGATCTCTTCGCCCCCCCGGCGGGGTGTTGGGCATTCGCCCCCCCTTTCCCTCTGCGCAGCCCTCCTGCGCGGCCTTCGCGGCACGCTGTAGGAAAAATTCCTACACGCTTTAGAGAGTTTTCCGGCAAACCGTGCCGGTGCTGTTCCTATTTCCACCCCTTTTACAATTAGACACAATTTGCTCCAGACCAGAACGAGCGGCTCGCGCGTGACCGAAACGCGTGCACGAGCAAACGTTTCCGAGGACTGACCGCTAGATCAAACCGGGGGAATCATGAGCGCCACAAGCGAAATGCTCAGCGAAATCAAAGAAGTCAACCTCTCGTACTTGTTGCTTGCGCAGCGGCTTTTGCGTGAAGACAAGGCGACCGGCATGTTCCGTATGGGTCTCTCCGACGCCCTTGCCGACGTGCTGGCCAATCTTTCGCTCGCCCAAACGGTGAAGCTCGCCGCCTCGAACCAACTGTTGTGCCGCTTCCGTTTCGACGACCACGCGGTTCTCTCCACGCTGGCCGACAAGGCGAAGCCCGCCGCGCTCGCGAACACCCATTCCGCCATCGTGATGGCAGGCCAACCCGCCGAAACCCTCAACTAAACCGCAGCCGGCGGCGGCGCTGTGCGAGAAAGCCGGCCCGCGGCCTCGGTATTCGAACCCCCGTCAAGAAGTCAGGAAAACCGGCCGATATGGCAACCAGAAGCGTCGTGCTCGAAGTCAAGGAAATCACGCTGGCAATCGAGCTCATCGAGTTGGGTGCGCGTCTGCAATTGCTGGAGGCTGAAACGAGCCTGTCGCGCGACAGGCTCATCAAGCTCTACAAGGAGCTCAAGGGTGTTTCGCCGCCGAAAGGCATGCTGCCGTTCTCGACCGATTGGTTCATGACCTGGCAGCCGAATATCCATTCGTCGCTCTTCTACAATATTTACCGCTTCATGGCCCAGCACGGCGGCTGCGAGAGCATCCAGTCGATCGTGAAGAGCTATCGGCTCTACCTCGAGCATGCGTCGCTGAACGGCGATGAGCCGCTCCTGAGCCTCACCCGCGCATGGACGCTCGTGCGCTTCTTCGAATCGGACATGTTGCAGCTGACGGCCTGTACCCGCTGCAGCGGCCATTTCGTCGCGCACGCCCACGATCCGCAGCAAGGCTTCGTCTGCGGCCTCTGCCAGCCGCCGTCGCGTGCCGGCAAAACGAAGAAATCCGCGGCCGAGAAGGCCGCCGGTCTGGCCGGCGCGCGTAAGACCGGCAAGGCCCTTGTGCCAGAGTTAGCCGTGTGACTGGGTGTCGCGGCCCGCGCAGCCTGATGCGCCCGTCCACGCTTCGCGCGGCCGCGCACAGCCGACGGGTGCCGCCCGTTGCCGCCTGCACCAGTCGGGCCCCGCCCGCCCGTGGCGCACCACGATAGGGCAAATGACCGGCGGCGACCTCGCCGCGTGGCGCCCGCTTCCGGCCCCGTTCTGGTTTACACGGGGCGCAGCGCCGTTTTTCTCCCCAAAGTTTTCGCCCCGCCTGCCGTAAACCGGAATAACGGCGGTCTCTTCGTCGCCTTTCTCTTTCGTGAGGACCTTGGCTGTGCTCATTTTCATTGGAACACTCGTGACCGTGCTGTCCGTCTTCGGCGGGTATGCGTTGGCGGGCGGCCACCTGGGCGCGCTCGTTCAACCGGTCGAGGTGCTGATGATCGCCGGCGCCGGCGTGGGTGCGTTCATCCTCGGCAACGGGATCAAGACGATCAAGGCAACGGTCAAGCTGCTCCCGACGCTCTTCAAGGGCTCGAAGTACACGAAGGACGTCTATATGGAGCTGATGGCGCTCCTCTACGTCCTGCTTGCCAAGGCGCGCAAGGAAGGCACGCTCACGCTCGAGGCCGATATCGACGACCCCGAGAAGAGCCCGATCTTCACGCAGTACCCCAAGATTCTCGCCGACCACCACATCGTCGAATTCCTGACCGACTACCTGCGTCTGATGGTCGGCGGCAATATGAATGCCTTCGAAATCGAAGCGCTGATGGACGAAGAAATCGAAACTCACCACGCCGAAGGCGAAGGCCCGGCGCACGCGTTGATGCGCGTCGGCGATGCGATGCCTGCGTTCGGTATCGTCGCTGCGGTGATGGGCGTCGTTCACACGATGGCCTCGGCCGACAAGCCGCCCGCCGTGCTCGGCGCCATGATTGCGGAGGCGCTTGTCGGTACGTTCCTCGGCATTCTGCTTTCGTACGGTCTCATCGGCCCGCTTTCGAGCCTCGCCGAGCAGCGCGTGGCCGAGTCCACGAAGATGTTCCAGTGCATCAAGGTCACGATTCTCGCGAGCCTGAACGGCTATGCGCCGGCGATCGCGGTCGAGTTCGGTCGCAAGGTGTTGTTCTCGCCCGAGCGGCCGTCGTTCGCCGAGCTCGAAGAGCACGTGCGCCGCGTGAAAGCCAAGTGAAGCGGCAGGCAGGAATACGCTCATGAGCAAAGGCAAGGATCGGGCAATCATCGTCAAGCGCGTCGCGCCCGCCAAGAAGGGGCACCACGGCGGCGCCTGGAAGCTCGCGTATGCGGACTTCATGACGGCCATGATGGCGTTCTTTCTGCTGATGTGGCTGCTCTCCGCCGTGACGCCCGTGCAATTGAAAGGCATTGCCGAGTACTTCAATCAGCCGCTGAAGGCGGCGTTGCTCGGCAGCGGTCAACGCAGCGCGCAAGAGTCCAGCATCATCGAAGGCGGCGGACGCGATATCTCGACCGATTCGGCCGGGGTCACGCGCCGCTCCGACGGCACGATGTCGCAGGCCACGCATCGCGCGGCGAAGAACGACGAAGAGGCGCAGCAAGAGACGCAAGGCTCGCTCGAGCGACGCGAACAAGTGCGGTTGCACGACCTGCAGGTCAAGCTGATGGCTGCGATCGAGGCCAATCCGGTGCTGCGCCAGTACAAGCAGCAGATCCGGATCGATTCGACGCTCACCGGCCTGCGCATCGAAATCGTCGATACGCAGAAGCGGCCGATGTTCGCGACGGCCAGCGACGACGTGGAGCCGTACATGCGGGACATCCTGCGCGCGATCGGCGCCACGCTGAACGACGTGCCGAACCGCATCGTCGTGCAAGGACACACCGACGCGGTGCCGTACGCGGGCGGCGGGAAGGGCTACAGCAATTGGGAGCTCTCGGCCGATCGTGCGAACGCATCGCGGCGCGAATTGATCGCGGGCGGCATGGACGAGGCGAAGGTGATGCGCGTGCTCGGACTCGCTTCGACGCAAAACCTGAACAAGGCGGACCCGCTCGATCCCGAAAACCGGCGCATCAGCGTCATCGTGCTGAACCGGAAATCGGAAGAGGCATTGATACACGACGACTCGACGGCGACCACGTTGTCGAACGATGCGGCAGGACAGAACCCGCTCGCTGCGAAGCTTGCGCCACCGGCGCCGGCGCTGACCCATGCGGGCGCGGCGGCACCTTCGGCGAACGCAGGGGCCGGCAAGTGAGCTCGGAACAACGCAACGCGCGCCGCGGCTTTGATCGCGACCCGCACGATGGGCAGTGAGGCATTCATGATCCGAAACATTCTGGCGATCGACGACTCTGCCGCGATGCGCGAGATTCTGGCAGCGACGCTGCGCTCGGCCGGCTACGAAGTGACGGTGGCCGCCGATGGCGACGAAGGGCTCGCGACCGCGTTCGCCCGGCAGTTCGATCTGGTGCTGACCGACCAGTACATGCCGAAGCGAAGCGGACTCGAAGTGATTTCGGCGCTACGCGGCGCTGCGGCATACGAGGCGACGCCGATTTTCGTCCTGACGACGGAAGACGGCGTGGCATTCAAGGACGCCGCACGCGCGGCGGGTGCAACGGGCTGGATCGAAAAGCCGCTCGACCCCGACACGCTGACGGAGCTCGTCTCAGCGCTCGACGCCTAGAGCGTCGCGCGCGGCGAGCGGCCCCGACAGGCCTTCGCCCGGCATTGGATAGACAACGCGCAGCAAGCAACGACCCTTCGCGGTGAACTAAGCATGACACTCGACATTACCCAGTTTTATCAGACGTTCTTCGATGAGGCGGACGAGCTGCTCGCGCAAATGGAGCAGCTGCTGCTGAACCTCGACGTCGGCACGCCCGACCCCGAGGATCTCGCGGCCATCTTCCGCGCGGCCCACTCGATCAAGGGCGGCGCGGCGACGTTCGGCTTCACGGCGCTCACCGAAACGACGCACATTCTCGAATCGCTGCTCGATCGCGCACGCAACAACGAGTTGACGCTGCGCAAGGACATGATCGATACGTTCCTCGAGACGAAGGACGTTCTCGCCGATCAGCTCACAGCCTATCGCTCGAGCACCGAGCCCGATGCAGCGGCCGCCGCGACGGTGTGCGCGAAGCTCGAACGCTTCGCGACCGAGAGCGCAGGCGGCGCGGGCGCCGCCCCCTCCGCACCGACAGCCGCTTCGCCCGCCCTTCCCGACGGTTTGGTGACTGGGCACCTCGTCGAGTCGGCAATTGGAGCAACGC